>NZ_JBHYKM010000032.1:0-51188 GCF_042741435.1 Streptomyces sp. NPDC058955
TCCACCGGCTAGCGCCCGCCCCCGAACCCCGCCGCGCCCGCGAGCAGCGGCGACGCGGGCAGCGTGCTCAGCAGACCGCGCGCGGCGAGCAGCGGCGTGACGCCCTCGCCGAACCAGTACGCCTCCTCCAGATGCGGGTAGCCGGAGAGCACGAAGTGCTCCACGCCCAGGTCGTGGTACTCCTCGATGCGGTCGGCGACGTCCGCGTGGCTGCCGACGAGCGCCGTGCCGGCCCCGCCCCGTACCAGCCCCACGCCCGCCCACAGGTTGGGCGCGATCTCCAGCCGGTCCCGGTCCAGCGACCCGCCCCCGTGCAGGGCCAGCATCCGCTGCTGGCCCACCGACTCGCTGCGGCCGAGCAGCGCCTGCGCCGCCGCGACCGTCTCGGCGTCCAGGTCGGCGAGCAGCCGCTCGGCCGTCGCCCACGCCTCGCGGGAGGTGTCGCGGGAGATCGTGTGCAGCCGGATGCCGAAGCGCACGGTCCGGCCCCGCTCCTCGGCGAGCCCGCGGATCCAGTCGATCTTCTCCTTCACCTGCCACGGCGGCTCGCCCCAGGTCAGATAGACGTCCGCGTGCTCGGCGGCGACCGGTCCGGCCGCCGCGGACGAGCCGCCGAAGAAGACTTCCGGCAGCGGGTCCGGCGGCAGCGCGGTGAGCCCGCCCTCCACCTGGTAGTGCTCGCCCTGGAAGTCGTACGGCCGACCGCTCCACACGCCCCGCACGACCGACAGGAACTCGGCGGTGCGCGCGTACCGCTGGTCGTGGTCCAGGTGGTCGCCGAACCGCCGCTGCTCGACGGAGTCGCCGCCGGTCACCACGTTGAGCAGCAGCCGCCCGCGGGTGATCCGCTGGTAGGTCGCGGCCATCTGGGCGGCGAGCACCGGGGAGAGCACGCCCGGCCGGAACGCCACCAGGAACTTCAGCCGCTCGGTGTGCTGCGCGAGCGCGACCGTCGTCAGCCAGGCGTCCTCGCACCAGGTGCCGGTCGGCGTCAGCACGGCCTCGAAGCCGAGCCGCTCGGCCGCCTTGGCGATCTGCGCCAGGTACTCGATGTCGGGCGCGCGGACCCCGGCGACCGCGCCCGCGCGGTTCCGGGTGATCCCGCCGTCGGTGTAGGCGTGCTGGTCGACGAGGGTGCGCCCGTCGCCGCCGGTGGGCAGGAACCAGTGCAGGTGGACAGTCATCGGTCAGTCGTCCTTTCCGTAGGAGCGCGCCGGGGTGGTCGACGGCGGCAGGTCCTTGTCGAAGCGGTCGTCCACGAAGTCGGCGAAGCGGAACCGGTTCGGGACGAGGCCGAGCCCGGCGAAGGTGTCGGCGATCTTCTGCTCGGAGGCGATCGCCGCCGCGTCGAGGGCGACGGGGATGCGGGTGCCGTTGCTGCGCTTCACGGCGGCGAGCGCCACCTCGTACGGCAGGCCCGTCTCCTTCGCCCAGACCTTCGCCCACTCCTCCGGGTGGCCGAACACCCAGTCCTGGGCGCGCCGCAGCCGCTCGACGAAGTCGCCGACGGCCTTCGCCTTCTCCGGGTCCGCGAGCGCGGCGGGCGCGGCGACCTGGAAGCCGAGGCCGTTGACGACCCCGCGCCCGTCGGTGAGGACCCGCCCGGTGCCGCTCTGCAGCACCTGGGAGGTGTACGGGTCCCAGACCGCCCAGGCGTCGACCTTCCCGCTGGTGAAGGCGGCGAGCGCGTCGGCCGGCTGCAGCAGTGTGACCTGGACGTCCTTCAGCGTCAGTCCGGCCTTCTCCAGCGAGGCGATCAGCTGGAAGTGCGCCGAACTGCCCTGCGCCACCGCGACCTTCCGCCCCTTGAGGTCGCGGGCGGAGCGGAGCGGCGAGTCCTTCGGGACGAGGATCGCCTCGCCCGCCGAGTCGCCGTGGGTCGCGGCGATCACGGTGATCTTCGAGCCGGCCCCGGCGGCGAAGACCGGCGGGGTGTTGCCGACGCCGCCGACGTCGACGGCGCCCGCGTTGATGGCTTCGAGGAGTGGTGGACCGGAGGTGAAGGTGGACCACTTGACCCGGTAGGGCAGGTCGTCGAGCTCCCCGGCGGCGCGCAGGACGGCCTCGGAGCCGCCCTTCTGGTCGCCGACGTTCAGGACGAGATCGCCCTTGCCGTCGGTGTTCCCGCCGGCGTCGGCGCCCGAGGCGGGGGTGCAGGCGGTCGCGGCGAGCAGCGCGAGCGGCAGCAGCAGCGCGGCGGCGAGGGTGTGGCGGAGGGACTTCACGGATGGCTCCTAAGGGTGGGTGGCGGGTACGCGGACGGTGTGCGGGTCCGACTTGCCGACGGACTCGATCTCCTCGACGCCGAGTTCGGCGAGGAGACGGCCGCGGAGGGCGGCGAAGGCGGGGTCGCCGGGGGAGCGGGGGCGGTCGAGGCCGACCGGGGTGTCGTACGCGATGACGCCGTCGCGCATCACCAGCGCCCGGTCCGCGAGGAGCAGCGCCTCGTCCACGTCGTGGGTGACCAGGAGGACGGTGCAGCCGCGCCGCCGCCACAGCTCGGCGACGAGCCGCTGGGCCTTGATCCGGGTCAGCGCGTCGAGCGCGCCGAACGGCTCGTCGAGCAGCAGCAGGTCCGGATCCCGTACCAACGCCCTGGCCAGGGAGGCCCGTTGGGCCTCGCCGCCGGAGAGGGTCTTGGGCCACACATCGGCCCGGTGGGCGAGCCCGACCTCCTCCAGGGCCCGGTCGGCGACGGCCCGGTCCGGACGGCCCGGCAGCCCGAGGAGCACATTGCGCCACACCCGCTTCCACGGCATCAGCCGGGGAGCCTGGAAGGCGACCGCCCGGCGGCGCGGCACGAGCACGGTGCCGGAGATCTCCCGGTCCAGCCCGGCGAGCACCCGCAGCAGGGTGGACTTCCCGCAGCCGCTGTGTCCGAGCAGCGCGGTGAACTGCCCCGGTTCCAGGGTGAGATCGAGCCCGTCGACGACCGCCCGGCCGTCGAAGGAACGGGTCAGACCCCGGACGGTCACTGTCCGGTGAAGGTCGGTCGCCATTGCAGCAGCAGCCTTTCGAGAGTGCGGACGACGGCGTCGGCGAGCAGGCCGAGGAAGGCGTAGACGACGAGGCAGACGACGATCACGTCGGTGCGGAAGAACTCGCGCGCCTGGTTCATCAGGAAGCCGATCCCGGCATCGGCGTTGATGGACTCCCCGAAGACGAGCGCCAGCCAGGCGGTGGCGAGCGCGTACCGCAGCCCGGTCATCGCCCCCGGCAGCGCGCCGGGCAGCACGACGTGCCGCACGAGCCCCCATCGCCCGAGCCCCAACGACTGCCCGGCCTCCACGAGTTGGGCGTCGACGCCGCGGATGCCGGCGTACACGTTGAGATACAGATGGAAGGCGGTGCCCAGCGCGATCAGGGCGACCTTCGGCGCCTCGCCGATGCCCAGCCAGATGATCAGCAGCGGAATCAGTCCGACCCAGGGCACGGTCCGCAGCATCTGCACGGTGGCGTCGACGAGGTCCTCGCCGAGCCGGGACAGCCCGGACACCAGGGCGAGCGTGACCCCGACGGCCCCGCCGATCACCAGCCCGGCCGCCACCCGCCGCAGCGACACGCCCATCGCGGTCGGCAGGGTCCCGTCCGCGACGAGCCCGGCGGCGGACCGCGCGATGGTCCCGGGCGAGGCGAGGACGTCGGGCGCGAGCACCCCGGTGGCGCTGGACACCTGCCAGACCAACAGGAGCAGCAAGGGCCCGACGGCCCGCCGCAGCCAGCGCGGCACGACCGGCCGACGACCCGACTGGGCGGAGGGGGTGAGGGACTCGACATCCGGAATGGCGGATATGTCCGGCAGGAGGGGCGAAGGAGGGGGCGCGTGACCGACAGCCATGAAGACTCCGGAAGGGGGGAAGAGAGGAAAGGGGGGTACGCCTCACCGCAGCCCCCACCACCGCACGCGGAATACACACGCGCGCACGGCGGCAGGGATCAAGGCGTGAACGTCAGAGACGAACCGGCCGGGCGGAAGGAGGCCGGCGGGAAGAAGGCGTCAGCAGCCGCTGGGACAGGCGGCGGAGGCCACCCGCAGCAGGTCGATGTGACCGCGCGTGGTGAGCAGGGCTGTACGCGACATGGCGCGAACGTAGCGACCCGCCCCCGACACGGTCAACGGTGTCTCGGAGCGTGGACGGGCGATCCTGCACCGCGGACGGCAGGATGACCCCATGTCACACTCCTTCACCACCCGCGTCCTCAGCCTCACCACCGGCTCCCGCGAGACGGTCACCGACCTCACCCGCGCCTGCGAGGACTTCCTGACGGAGACGGCCGCGGGCCGCGACGGCCTGCTCAACCTCTTCGTCCCCCACGCCACCGCCGGCCTCGCGGTCCTGGAGACCGGCGCCGGCAGCGACAGCGACCTCCTCGCCACCCTCCACCACCTGCTCCCGGCCGACGACCGCTGGCAGCACCGCCACGGCACCCCCGGCCACGGCCGCGACCACGTCCTCCCCGCCTTCCTCCCACCCCACGCCACCCTCCCCGTCCTCGCCGGCCGCCTCTCCCTGGGCACCTGGCAGTCGGTCTGCCTGGTCGACACCAACAAGGACAATCCGGAACGCCAGGTGCGGCTGAGCTTCCTGGGCTGATCGAGCCGATCGAGATCGTCCTGGCTGCGGCCGCCCGTTCTCCTCACGCTCCGGCGATAGGGGAGCAAGGTGCGCGGTACCACCATGGACGCGATCGAGCAGCCGTACGACGGCTGCGGAAAGTGCCTGATCGGAGTACGCCGGCTGTCGCGGGTCAAGGCCGCCACGACCTCACCCGAGCGGCAGCGGGAAGACGTGCTGACGACTGCCGCCCCCATCGGCGGGCACATCATCGACTGCGCGGACCACTGGGAGGTGTCCGGTGCCACCGACCGATGACCCGTCCGAAGCTCGGTTGGAGGTCACGTCGCCCACGATGACCCGGCCCCGGAACCCCGACCTCTACGACGTTCCGCTGCTCACGTTCGACTGACCCGCAGGAGCCGGCGGAGCCAGTGGTGGCCAGGCGCGATCACCCTGATCGTGTCCGCCAGCCAGGCGCGTGCCGGAGCGTCGAGCAGAGGCAGCACCGCTTCGAAGTCGCTCTCGTCCTTGTCCCGGGTCGCCTTCGCCTTGTAGAAGAGCTGGACCTCGGGCGCGAGATACGGGATGCCCGCCTCGGTCGTGCGTCCGAACTGGTCGATCGGGAGGCGGATCGCCGGGTCACGCCGCGAGACCCACTGGGTGCCCTCGGCCTCGTCCAGCATGAGCTGCACAGACCAGGGCGCCCTGGGCGTGCGGCGGCACCAGATGTCGTGGAGCGGCGGCCGAAGGACCTCCCCAGGACGCCACGGTCGAAGCTCCCCCTGGCCGGGTGGGTCCGCCAGTACAGGTCCCAGTCGGCCAGGAGGTCCCGTACGCGGGCCTGGTCGCGCCGGAGGACGAGGACGTCGAGATCGCCGTGTGCGCGCAGCTCGCGGCCGACCGCGAGTTCGATCGCGTAGCCACCGGCGATCCACCATGGGAAGTCCGCCTTGGCGAACAGCGTGGCCACATCCTCGGGACGATCCGGCACCCAGCGTCCCCACACGTCATCACTCACCCGTCCGCGATCCCAGTGATCAGAGGGGCGGAGGCGAAGTCCGTCGGCGGGTCGACGGTCTCGCTGCCGGGCCCTGTCACCCCCCGCTTGCACCCCCCCTGCGCTCATGAACGCCCACGAGCATCAGGGACACCGGCATCCATCGTTGAGCGCGTGACTCGCGACCGGCCGCGTGGCCGGTGCTTGTGCCAACGGTCTTGCCGACGTAGCTGACGACCAGGCCCGGGGCGATCGCGACCCGGTACCCCACCTCGGTCAGGTGGCTCATGAATCCGGTCGGCCGGGGGAGGGTCGGTACCGTCATCGGCCCGGACCAGGCCGTCGGCCGATGCGAAGAACTTGGCATTGGTGCCGTAAGTGCCGGAGAGGTTGGCCATGCGGGTCCTTCCGGAGAGCTGGGGCGAGGTTCGAAGTTGCAGAGAGAGGATCTGCAGAACCCTCGGTTTGGCCGGGCCGGAGATCGCTGGCAGCGATTGCTGGTCGCCTGTGGTTCGGATGCGCGTGTGTCCTCCTGGCACAGGTGAGGGCGATGCGCGTCGTTCAGACCAGCAGGATCGACCGGTGACGTGGGGGCGGACCTGCAAATGCTCCGAGACGGACGGCGAGACCAGGGAAGGGACGCCGTCAACCGTCGTCTTCGGTATGGAGGTCGTGGCTGATGGTTCCAGCCAAAGAGCGTTGCTTTGAGCGGCAATTTGAGTGCCCCTGACGGTCTGATGCCCATCCTCCAGACATGGATGATTCGCCTGCACAAGTGTCGTGAATCTATGGCTGGGGGCCGGTGGCGCGCGCTCTTCGTCCTGCATCGAGGTGTGATCAACTCGATGTTTAAGGCGCCGGGCCCTTGCGGGATCGACGTTGGCTTCGCCGCTACTGCCGAGTTCCGCCCGGCGGCTGAAAGTGCACTTCTGCCTTCCGTTTGACGCGCATAGCGTCCTTCGACTGTGTGCCCTGCGCACGCATGTCCGAATTCCCTTGAGGAAGGCTTCACTTCGTGTCTCCTGACACACAGTTCCCCAGGTCCTTACGGCGCAGACGGATATCTCGTACGGCTGCTGCGGCGGCTCTGCTGCTGATCGTCGAGACCGCGTTCGCCGCTGGCAGCGTGGCCGTTGCGGCGCCGGCCGGGCCGGAGACGGCGGCGCCCCAGCCCCGTCAGCCGTCCGAAGAGGAGGTCCTCGCCTCCGACATGGCCTGGGCGGCCCAGCACGCCAAGGGGTCCAAGGCATGGGCGGTCCTGGAAGCGAAGAAGACCGGTAAGAAAGTCGTCGTCTCCGACGAGACGACCCCCACCACCTACACGGTTGCGAACCCCGACGGGACGCTGACCACCGAGCTGACCACTGGCCCCGAGCGCATATGGCATGACGGAAAGTGGCAGAAGGTCGATGCCGCCCTCGCTCCCACCGCCGACGGGCGTGTCATGGCCAAGAGCCACCCGAAGGGACTGCTCCTGGCCGGCCGGGGCGGAACGAAGGCGTCATCCTTGGCCGCGGCCAGGAACGCGGCCGCACGGGACCTGGTCACGCTGGGGGGTGGCGATGAGGCGGTCACCCTGCAGTGGAAGGGGGGTCTGCCCGCTCCCGTCCTGAACGGCACCACGGCCCGGTACGCGGGCGCGGTTCCCGGGGCGGACGTGATCGTCGAGGCGACCCGTACCGGGTTCGAGCAGTTCGTCGAGATCGCCGAACGGCCGAGGGGCAGCGATTACTCCTACACGCTGCCGGTCAGGGCCAAGGGTCTGACCGCGAAGGCGAACAAGGACGGATCGGTCTCCTTCGCCGATGCCGAGACCGGCGAGGTGCGGGCGACCATGCCGGCCCCCGTGATGTGGGACGCCTCCGTGGACGAGCGGTCCGGCAAGCACGAGAACCGGGCCCGGGTGGCGATGAAGGTCGTCGATAAGGGACACGGCGTCGTGGATCTGGTCGTCACTCCCGACGCGGAGTTCCTCGCGGATCCGGGGACGGCGTACCCGGTGACGGTCGACCCGTCGACCTCGGCCCTCGGGAACCTGTTCGACACCTACGTGCAGCAGGGCGAGACCGTCGACTGGTCGGCCGACACCGAGCTGGACCTCGGTAACCCGGGCACGAAGAACCCGGACGGCACCTACCGCACCGCCCGGTCCTTCATCACGTGGAACACGGCCCCCATCGCGGACGCCCTCGTGTCCTCGGCGACCCTGTCGCTGTGGAACTTCCACTCCGGCAACACTGACTGCACCGCCCAGCCCTGGGAGGTGTGGACGGCCAACAACGCCAGCACCTCCAGCCGCTGGACCAATCAGCCCGCCATGGCCGCGAAGTACGCCACCTCCACCGCGACCCGCGGCAATCCCGGCTGCAACGCCGCCGATGGGTGGATCACCGCGGACGTCACCACCCTCGCCCAGTACTGGGCCGGCCAGCAGTGGAACGTCTCCGGCATGGGGCTGCGCGCCTCCAGCGAAAGCGACCCCCTGGAGTGGAAGCGGGTCAACTCCGCGAACAACACGGCCAACCAGCCGAAGCTGACGGTCACCTACAACTACCGGCCCTCGGACGGCACGAACCGCCAGGCCGGAGCCCCGTTCAAGTCGTACGCCGGTGTGTGGGCGGTCAACACGAACACCCCGGTCCTGCGGGACACCTTCACCGACCAGAACGGCGACCAGGTCAACGGCACCTTCCAGGTCTACGACGCCGCCACCAACACTCCCATCACCACGCCGCTGGGTGAAGGACTGCTCCTGTCCCCCTACGGGGAACAGGGGAAGCCGGTGAGCGTCACCGTTCCCGCCGGACAGCTCCAGGACGGCCGGACGTACAAGTTCCGGACCAACGCCTACGACGGCACCCACTACAACCTGAACTGGTCCCCGTGGACCCAGTTCGTCGTCGACATCACGGCCCCGGACGAGCCTTCCCCCGTGGTCTCCAGCACTTACCCCGAGGGCTCCTACGGAGGCGGCGGGGGCACCCCGGGCACCTGGACGGCGACCACGGCGAGTGACGCGAACCGACTGCAGTACCGCGTCGACGGCGAGGACGCGGACCCGGAGGCGGGAGCCGTGGGCCGCGGGACCTGGCAGACGGTCAACACCACGACCACGAACGGTGCGACCACGGCCGGCTTCGCCAGCACGCCTACCGTGAACGGCGCCCACCACGTGGAGACACGAGCCGTCGATCGCGCGGACAATGTCGGCACGACCAACGAGTACGGATTCATCGCCGGTCCCGCGCCCGCTGGCCGGGCTCGCAAGGTCGAGATCACTCTCAACAGTCCGAACCCGGCGGCGCCGGACCCGGCGGACTGGGACAACCCCTACCCTGCGTTCGGCTGGAACGGGTGGGAGACCCAGACCAGTTCCGGCACGGTCACCCAGAACGTTCCCCCGCTGCTCCCCATGAGCAGGAAGACCATGCGGGCCGGGGACGCGACGATCACCATGACCCCGCTCAAGCAGCGCACCCCCGCCGCGGCGAAGGCGATCACCACCGAGCTGCGACGCACCCAGCAGCGCCAGGCGTCGGCGTCGGCCACGGCAGCCGGCTACACCGGGCCCCTCCTCGACAGCTCGTGGTGCGACACGACTCTCGTCGGACAGAAGTCGTTCATACGCCGTACCGAGGCCTGTCTGCTGTTCAGCTGGACCGTCGAAGGCAAGAACGGCACGAAGGACTACGACCAGCTGTACGAACTGATGTGGCAGTTCAAGCTCGACCCCAAGGGCAACGCGATCAAGCACTGGGTGCAAATGACGCCGCTTCTGTCCCCGATCACGGACCAGTGGCCCTCGTCCCCGAAGGCGCTGTCGTTCTCCCTCTTCGCCTCCTGCGTCCAGGGCGGTTGCGCGGAGACCGACAGCAGCTTCGTGTGGGAGACCGATCGGTCGCCGACGTGGTCTTCGGGCGCGGACACCCATCTCGCACAGGGCAATGCGGAGACCACCTGGGACGGCAGCGTCACCAACGCCGCAGGACTCCAGGACAAGGACCTGTCCCGGGCCATTCCCAACATCATCCAGGGCATCTTCAGCACGGACACCCCGAACATGGTCGTCACCGACAACCACGGCACCTCTCCAGGCTCGATCCCCGCCCGCTGCGACAAGGTGTACGGCACCGGGGGATGTGTGATAGCCGCCTACAGCCCCGGCTACTCGATGAACTCGAAGAAGTTCCCCGCGGCTGCGGCGCACGCCTGGCTGATCCAGAGCAAGCTGGCACCGGAGTACTTCGGCCGCACGCCCGTCACTCCGCTGCACTACCTGCCGGGCCGCTCCCCGACGGACCGGACCAAGTTCCGCAACGCCGCCGGCGCGGACCAGAAGGGGCGCAGCGAGACCGCGAACCGCTATCGGGTCTGCTCCGGTGCTGCAGCCAACAAGATGGTGTACCACCCGGCCACGGCGCTGCACCCGTCGTTGTCCAGCAGTAACAAGGACATCCGGTCGTGTGACGAGTACTCGTTCAACGCCACCTACGAGTCGGCGGGCATGCCCACGACGGAGGGCGGGCTGAACCCGAAGCCGGTGTCGGACGCACTGCAGGGACGCGAGTGCGTGCAGACCTACGAGACCAAGCTGCCCGACGGCACGTACCGGCTGTACGACGACGAGCGATTCGCCGCGCCGACCTGGCAGGAGACCTGTGGCCGGTCGTCGATGTCGGTCAACGTCAACTCGCAGTCGATGTCCCGCTTCGGGTCGTTCGCGTCCACGTTCCGCCTGCTCGACAAGGACACGTACTGGGTGGACATCGCTGGGTTCGACAACTGCGACCCGCTCGCCGATGTGATCAAGTGCGCTCAGACCCCGTAACCCCGGGACGCCCCGCGTGAAGGCAGCCCCCGAAACCGTGACCCTGGTTCGGGGGCTGCTTCGTGAACGGGGTCCTGGTCAGGAGTCGAGCGGACGCCAGCCGTCCTGCTCGTACAGGGGATCAGGATCGAACCAGCCCAGCCCGTCACCGGTGGGCGACAGGTAGGGCAGCATGCCCAGGGTCCGGGTGGGGCGGGCCTCGACGAGCGCGTCGGCCCCGTCCTCCAGCCACTCGGCCAGGCCGACGCCGAGCGGCTCGAGCCCGGAGGCGTCCGCCCACGTGCCGAGCATTCCCGTCCCCAGATCGAGGTACGTCCCGTACATCATCGTGTGTAGGGCAGAGGCGGTGACCGGAACGTACCGGGCCGACTCGTCGCCCGCGTACTCCGACAGCGGCGAGGCGTGGGCGCTGACCACGTGGTCGAGTGGCAGCCATGCCTGGCCGTTCGGCATGAAATCGACCGCGTTCGCCTGCCTGTGCCAGGGGTCGTCCTCACCCGAGGGAAGGAGCGGCTGTTCTCCGAACTCGTCCAGGTCGGCGCCACGCACCCCGTCATGCCGGAGGTAGAGCGCGCGGAGCTCGGGCGGGAAGCGCACCCCGAGGGCCCGCTCCGCCTCCTCGATCCGGCCCGGCGTGGCAGCCGGTCGCAGCAGCTCGTACGACCGGGGTGCATGCCGGCTCAGCCATGCCTCGACACGGTTCCACGCGGCTTCGACCCGGGCACGCTCACTCATCGTCGTCTCCAGTGTCGGTCTCGTCGTTCGCAGCGTCATCGGCGCAGAGGACCACGTTCAGGCGAGGCCGATTCGGGGGCGGCTGCGATCGGGTGCGGATATGGGTGGCCTGCTCCTCGCACGTCATGCGGTCCACGCTGCATGCCGTGAAGTCCGCTCCCGAACTGCCGCAGTCCTGCGTCGGGAGGTTCGATGAGGGGGCCGGGGAGACCACGCCGGTTCCGGTGCTCTCGGACTTCATGCCGGCGTTCAGGGCCTCGGTCGCGGTGTAGCCGAGCGCGGCGAGGGCTCCTGCGGCGACCAGGAAGACCCACGTCGTGCGCGAAGGGGACGTGACCGGCTTGGACTTGGGCTTGTCGTCCGTCATCGGGGCTCCTTTCGTGCCTCATCGGGCGGCTGGTGACGTAATCGGGCCTCATGCCGTTGAAGGATGGGCATGGTGGGTGCTCTGCTTCCTGCCGGGGTCTCGTCCTCGGACCATTGTTCCGGACCGGGGGCTGCGCAGTGGCGATCGGCGGACCCCTCGCATCTCATGCGCTCCATATCGCGCGCGGAGAGATCCACATGCGTCCCGCTGGCGTGCGGGGCCGGGGCGGTCGGCGTTGGATTCGGTGTCCCGGACTGGTCGAGCTGGTCCTCGGGCTGTTGTTGACGGCTTCGGCCGCCGTAGGATCGGCAGCGACCGCTATCCGGAGGCCGAGCGCTGCTGGGAGTTCGGGCACCGCTTCGTGAAGTATGACGACGGACTGGACACGCTGAGCGACAGGACGCGCGAGCAGCTCGACCGACGTGAGTCGGGATTCACCTCGGAGGAGCGGGAGAAGGCGGTCGCCGCCCTCCGGGTGCTGGTC
Source organism: Streptomyces sp. NPDC058955 (assembly GCF_042741435.1). NCBI lineage: Bacteria > Bacillati > Actinomycetota > Actinomycetes > Kitasatosporales > Streptomycetaceae > Streptomyces > Streptomyces sp. NPDC058955. The sequence goes on from NZ_JBHYKM010000032.1 coordinate 11,971, forward strand.
ACCGCGCACTCCCAGGCCGGCGACGTGTGGGCTTCACTCGGCGACCCCAGCTGTCGCCTCTTCGTGGAGCCGTACGACTCCGACGGCCTCTCCCTGACGATCGAAGCGCCGGAACCGGGCGACGACGAGGCCCGGTCGCGCCGACCGCCGAGGAGGTCGCTCACTTGCTGAAGTCCGTGGACGAGAAGCCGCTGCTGCTCGCCGAGTGGGCTGAGGCGTCCGCGGGAGCGGTACTCGCAGGGACGGCGATGGTGGTGACCGAACGCTACGACTCGTGATGCGGGTCGGCAAAGAAGCCGCGACGCCGGCGTGATGGGCTGGGAACGGCCCGCCAGCGCATGCCGAGCGGATGCTTCAGCCGTGGTGGTCACCCCGCGAGGTGACGGCCACGGCTGGACCGGCGTGCGTTGCCATCCGGATGGGCTGGGGTTGTCCTTGCGGAGGTTGGCGGACACCAACAAGGACAACCGCTCAGGACGGCGGGCCGCGCGCGACTAGAAGCCCAGCCCGGTGCGGACCTGGCCCGCCACGCGGTTCGCCAGGGCGCCCACGTCGATCTGGGGGACGATCCACTGGATGTCGCGTGCCTCGGGCAGGCGCAGTGGCTGGTCCGACTGGTAGTGGAACGGGGCGATCAGGCCGAATTCGAGGCCCGTGGGATACGAGTAGGACGCCAGTTGGTACGGGAAGCGCCACGTACCTCCGACGGCCGCCTCGATGAGGATGTCCGCCTCGATCCGCAGCGTGAGGACGGGCTGCACGCTGATGCGGGCCAGTGTGTCGAAGGTCAGGACCCCCTTCGCGTAGGTGAGCTTGGCGCCGGCGTCGAGGCCCCCGCGCAGCAGGACGCCACCGGTGAGGGTGATGCCGCCGGTGGCGCTCGCGATGGCCACGGACGCACCGATGCCGGCGCGTACGAAGAGTTCGAGCCCGGCTTCCGTGGGCAGCACGAGCCGTGCCTCCGCGGCGAGTTCGGCGTTCATCTCCTCTTCGAGGGGGTTGAAGGCGCCACGGATGACCATGTCGCGGATCTCGCCCGGGCCGAAGCGGTAGAACACGGCCAGACCGCCGCCGATCCGCGCGACCAGGCCGACCGCCCCGATGCCCAGGGGGATGGCGAAGATCGGGATGTCGGGCAGGCTGTGCCGGAACAACTCGTGGCGCGCGCCCCGCGGCTCGAGGAAGCGGTACGGCGGGAAGCGCAGCTCACCCGAGACGCGGAGTTTCCGGTCCCGGCCGTACTCGACGCCGACGGTGCCGACCAGACCGGGGCGGATCGTCAGACTGCCGGTGCCGCGGCCGCTGATCCGGCCGTCGTCGTCGAGGTGTGCCTCCAGGCGTCCGGCGAACCGGCCCCGTTTCAGCTCGACGGATCCGTCGCCGCTGAAGACGCCGTCCCGGTAGCGCAGCGCGATCTCCCCCTCGGCGCCGAGCAGACCGAACGTCGTCCGGGCGCTGCCCGAGACGCGTTCGCCGTCGTAGGTCACGTCGACGTTCACCGGGCGCAGGCCGGGAACCCTCAGGAGGGCCTTGCCGCCGTAGAGGAGCCGGTCGCCCGCCCTGCGGACGGTCAGCTGCGCCGGACTGTCGCCGGGCAGCACGAGGTCGACCGTCCCGCCGACCCGCCACGCGCCGCCGGCGACGTCCAGGCGCACCTCGCCGCCGCGCACCAGCCCGGAGGGACGGGAGGCGCGGGCGACGAAGAATCCGGTGAGCCCGGTCGCGGGGCGGTACTCCACGTCGCCGGTCGCCTCGTCGAGACCGGGGACCCGCCCGACCAGCTTCCCCTTGGCGAACAGCCCTTGGGCGTCCACCCCCGCTTCCAGGCGTCCGGTGACGAGGGAGCCGAGGACGAAGGCGACGTGACCGCCGAGCTGGAGCCGGGGGGCGATGCTCAGCGCGAGCGCGGCCTCGGTGACCTTGAACGGAGGCAGCGACAGCTTGTCGGCGGGCGCCTGCGCCGAGCCGCGGAAACCGTTGCGGTCCCAGTCGACGGTGATGGGCACCCGGGACAGCAGCGGCACGCTGGGCGTGAGGGTCCCGTGCCCTTCTAGCCCCTGCTCGGTCGAGGAGAGCGTGAGCCTGCCGGTGGACAGGTAGGGGTACAGGAAGCGGATCTTGTGATCGCCGCCGTGCAGTGACAGGGCGCCCTTGGTGAACGGCTCCTGCACGTCCAGGGTGAGCTGCTTGTCCTTGGGGTCCGGGACGCTGATGGGCAGGCGGCTGCCGGCACGTACCTCGTGCTTCTCGTGGTCGATCCAGGCGGTGACCGTGTGCGGGCCCTTGCCGGCCGAGGGGCGCGTCAGCTTCTCCAGCATGACGCCGGCGATCAGTTCCCGGGCGGCCCGGTTCTCCGGCACGGGGCTGGTCTCGATGTCGTCGCTGCCGTCGCCCGCCGGTTTGTCCGGTACCCGGATGGTCTGCCGGCTCGGGCCGCTGACCAGCGGGTAGGGCTTGTACGCGGCCCAGGCGTCGGCGGCCTTCTTCAGGTCCTCGGCCGTGGGCCGCCTCCCCGCTCTCAGGTCGGCCTCCGCCGTGAAGTGCACCTGGAGCGCCGACCCGGCCTTGCGCGACGCGAAGGGCGGTTCGAGCGGCCTCACCGGCTTGCCGTACTTCTCGGGCTGTGTGGCGCCGCCGAACCACAGGACCACGTGATCGGGCCGCTTGCGGCCCTTGGCGCCGAGCGCGTCCGAGACGGAGGCGGCGGCCTGCTGCACGTGCCGGGCGATGGTGCGGCCGCTGTCCTCGTTGTCGGGCCCGTCGTGCGGGGCGAGGTTCTCGGGCACGTTGGTCCCGCCGAGCTGGAGCTCCACGACGTGGTCGATCTGGGACTGCACGGAGTCCACGTACGGGTTGAAGTCCGCGGCCGTCGCGGACACGGTCCCGCCGGCCTCCTTCCACCAGGCCGCCGCCTGGTCGCGGGGCCACTGCATCCGCAGCAGCCACAGGTTGCGCAGCTCCTTCGAGGGCGCCCGCTTCTCCCAGAGCCCGGAACTCGGGCGGTTGCCGGACATCTTGACGACCGCTTGCAAGCCTCCGGCCTTGGCGATGGCGTCGTACGTCTCCTTCCAGGGGCCCTTGTTCTCCGGGACGACGAACGTGCCCAGATTGACGCGGACCATGCCGGCCGGGTCACCGGGGGAGCGCTGCTCCTCCTGGACGGTGCGCTTCTCGTCCGCGTAGTCGACGGTGTACTGGTCCTGGGCCTCCAGTTTCGTCCAGCTCATGTCGGCGCGGCCCAGGAAGGGACCGGCGGCCCGCTCCCACCGCCATCCGGCGGGCAGAGGCTCGCCGCGCGCGTGGAACGCCGCCGCGGTGTGCGCCTGCCGTTCCAGGCGCGCGTCGGCGTCCGGCGGGGCCACCGACGGGTGCGTCCGCAGGAAGCCCGGTGCGGCGGGGCGGCCGCCGTGCTGGGCGACATGGGCCAGCTCGTGCGCGATGAGGGCCCGGCCGCGGCGGGACAGCGGGTCGTACGCGCCGTGCGAGAAGACGACGTCGTGGCCCACGGTGTAGGCCAGGGCGCCGAGTTCACCGGCCGCGCGGTCCGCCTCCGGACCCACGTGGACGCGCACCGGCGAGAAGTCGTGCCCGTAGCTCGTGGAGAGCTGGTCGCGGACCCCCGGTTCGAGGGGCGCGCCCCGGCCCTGGAGACCCGAGGCGGCGGTGCTGTGGACGGCGTCGGTCATGACGGCACCCAGCCGCGGATCTCGTGGGCGGCCAGCGGGCGTTCGAGCTTGTCGCACTCGATTCTCGCGGCGTCGAGGACGTGCCGCATTCCGACCGGCGCTCCCTCGTCGGCGGCGAGGAACGCGGCGTGCATCGCGAGCTGGGCGACGGTGCCGCCGCTGACCGCCAGTTGGGCCAGTCTCCGCGGATCGAGACCTTCCGTGGGCACGCCGGGCGGGAAGGCGCCGGCCCACAGCAGGGCCCGCTGCTCGGCGTCCGGGAACGGGAAGGTCACGACGAACCGCATCCGGCGGACGAACGCGGGGTCGATGGCCTCGCGGGCGTTCGTGGTCAGGATCGCGACGCCGCGGAACGTCTCCAGACGCTGCAGCAGGTACGACACCTCGAGGTTGGCGTAGCGGTCCCGGCTGTCCCGCACCTGGGTGCGCTTGGCGAAGAGCGCGTCACCCTCGTCGAAGAGCAGCACCGAGCCGGTCTCGGCGGCGTCGAACAGCCGGGCGAGATGCTTCTCCGTCTCGCCGATGTACTTGCTGACCACCTGGCTGAGGTCCGCGGCGATCACGTCGAAGCCCAGCTCGTGGGCGACGGCCTCGGCGGCCGTGGTCTTGCCGGTGCCGCTGGGGCCGGCGAACAGGGCGGTGACGGCGAGCCCGCGGCTGCGTTCGGCGTATCCCCACTCGCCGTGCACCCGTCGGCGTCGCCTCACGTGCGCCAGCAGCGCGCGCAGGGAACGCGTCGCCTGATCGGGCAGGACCAGGTCGTCCAGGCCGGCCACCGGCCTGCGTACCGTCGCCAGGCCGTGCAGGGGCCGCTCCGCGATGGACCGGCAGACGGCGGAGATGTCGGCGGCCGTGGCGCGGCGGGTCCCGGGGTCCGCGGCCGGGTGCCCGGGGACGGCGGCGAGCCGGGCGGACCGCTCCACGGCCAGTGCGACACCGGCCGGGGTGAGGGGGTGCCGGTCGGCGAGTTCGTCCGCGTCCCCGGCCAGGCCCGCCTCCCGCAGGGCCGCGGCGAACAGCTCCCGGCGTTCCTCCGCCGTCACGGCCGGCAGCCGCAGCACGGCGAGGTCGCCACCCGCCGGGGCCTCGTCGACGGACAGCACGGCGGGTACGCCGAGCGGCGTGCCGGCGGTGAGCAGCCGGACGCAGCGCGGCAGGGTCTCGGGGGTTCCCTCGACGAGCAGCATCCGCAGTCCGAGGCCCGCCTCCCGGGCGAGCAGGCGCGCGAGCGTGTCCATGTCGGGTGCGGTGTCGGGCAGATCCCGGCCGTCCACGGCGAGGACGGTGAGCCCGATGCGCTCGCCGGCGTCGACGACGGCCTGGCGCCGGGTGAGCCGGTCCTCGCCCGCCAGCAGACAGGCATCGGCGCCGGGTCCGGGACGGACCAGTGCGGCCAGGGACGCCACGACCGAGTCCTGTCCGGGAGCCAGCCCGCACTGCGGAGCGACGAGGCGGGCGCGTCCGGCGAGCCGGTCGTCCGTGGTGTCGGCTCCGAGCAGCGCGTGCAGGATGCGCTCGTCGACGGCGAGGGGGAGCTGGGAGAGGCCGCCGAATTCGGTCGGCGGCAGCTGGGCCGGCAGGTCGAGCAGCCGCCAGCCGCGCAGCGGAGCGTCGGGCAGCAGGGCGCTCCAGTGCGCGTCCGGCAGCTCGACCAGGGCGCGTGCGAAGGTGACGGGGCCGGTCGCGGTCGGCAGGCCCAGCTCGGGTGCGGCGACCGCGACCAGTACGTCCCGCTCGAACGCGGTGAGGGCGAACAGCCCGCAGAGCCGGTCGAGGGCCGTGGGCAGGCCCGTCGCCTCCCGGACCTCGGCGGCCAGCAGCTCGGCGGCGCGGGCGGGTTCGTCCGCCTCGTCCGGGCGGGCGTCGAGACGGGCCGCCGCGGCGGCGGCCACCAGGGCGAGGTGCCGCTGGTTGTCGCGGGCCCAGATCCGGTCGCGGTCGCCCGCGTCGATTCGGGGCCGGGTGTCGGAAGAGGTCACAGCGTCACCACCGGAAGGACGTACAGGCCGTGGGAGTCCAGGGCCGGGAGACTGCGCGCGCCGTCGACCTCCAGGGTGACCCGATACGGGCCCGCGGGGGCGTCGGTCACCGCGAAGTCCACCTGGGCGGCGGGGGGAGCGCCGGCCGGCAGGCCGGCCGGCAGGGCGAGCGACACCTCCGACCCGGGCGCGGTGGCGTCCAGCAGCAGCCGCACCCGGTTGCCGTGCCCCACCGCAGGGGTCACGGCGGCCGAGACGGTGCCCGTGCGCAGCCCCGGCTGCGTGCCGGTGGCGGTGGTCACGGTGACCGCGCCGAGCGTCGGGACCACCATCACCACCACCGGCGCGCTGACCTGTGTCGGGCGCGTCGTCGACAGCGCGGGATCGGGCGGCGGCCCGCTCCTGCGGACGGTGATCCGCCGCGGGCCGGGCGCGAGTGCCGGCGACGCCACCACGAGGTGCGTGTCGTCCACGGCCGTGACACCGGGGACGAGGACCCCGTCGATCAGCACCTCGCTCGTCTCGCCCTCGCGGGCGGAGAGGGCGTGGCCGTGCAGGTGGAGATCGGGCATGGTGGCGGCGGCCCGTACGGGAGCCCCCCTGCCCTCGGGCCCCGCGGCGCCGTCCAGCCGGGGCGGGGTGAAGGGTGTGGCGCCCGCCAGGATCCTGCGGACCGGGAGGACCGCCCCGGGATCGCCGTGGCCGTCCACGAGCACCGGGCCGGCGACGACGGCCAGCGTCACCGCGAAGGAGGCGGGCGGGTAGAGCGCCCACAACCGGGTCAGCTCGTCCGTCGACAGCGCTTCGGGTGTGAAGCGGACCGGTTCGTCGGCCTGCGCCAGGTCGTTGTCGGCGATCTCGGGGTGGGCCGCCGCGGCCTCGGCGAGCAGGGTGTCGGTCACCACGGGCGCGGTGTGCAGCGCGGCGGCCGTCCCGGCCAGGAGCAGCTGGGTCTCCCACTCGTTGGTGCCGCGGAACGTGAACAGATAGTGCAGGTCGAGCGCGGCCCGCGGTTTCTGCCGCAGATGACCGGCGGACGAACGGGTGGGCAGGTCCGCCAGGGAGACGGTCGGATTGCGCGTGACCCGGTACAGGTGCACGCCGACGCGGGCGGTGTCTCCCGTGTCGTCGAGGGATCCGGGGGCGACCACCGGGCCGGGGTTGATGCCGAGCCGGTTCACGGCCGCCTGCACATGGGTGGCGAGGGCGGCGGTGACGGCGGGCACGGCGAGGGCGTTGCTCATCGGGTCCTCACCACAGCGTGCTCAGGTCGTCGATGTCGGTGAACCACTGCTCGATGCCGTTGGTCAGGATGTCGGTCTTCTCGACGGCGGCCTCCGCGTCGGCGTCGATCGAGCTGCGCAGCTGCACCAGGATCTCCTGGAGCAGGGGGTCGTTCTGGGCCGCGTCCTGGACCTCCGTGACGTCGAGCACCCGGGCCGTCGTGTCGAGTTCGGCCTTCTCGGCCATCAGGGCGCTGTGGGCGGCCTCGACGAGCGTGTCGAGTTCCCCGCTCACCTGCGAGAGGAAGAGGTCCAGGGACTCGTCCACCCAGTCGGTGTCGTCGCTCGCCTCGTCCAGCCGCGGCACGACCACGATCATCCCCGGACGCGGACGGTCGAGGTCGAGGCCCGGATTGGCCGCGCGGATCGCCTGCGCCGCCTTCTCCTTCACCGCCTTGGCCGTTCTGGTCTTCAGGAGCCGTGTGACGAGGGCGGCGAGTGTCTTCTCCTGCTCGACGACGACGATCGGCATCGGTGCGGGGTCCTTCCGGAGGTCGGGTCGGATGGTGCGGAAGAGGGCGGGGGCGTCCGGACCCCCGGGGGCGGGTGCCGGACGCGCCGTCAGAGGATGTTCAGCACATTGAGGTTCAGCCACTTCGGGTCGATGGAGTGCGTCGGGTCCATGGGGTCGTCCGGGCCGATGCCGCCGCTGGTGATGTTCCCGAGCACGGCGACGTGGGCCGGATCGACGTCGAAGAGGATCGACGGACGGCCGCCCCTGGCACGGTTGCCGGTCACGGTGGCGGTCCTGGCCCGCACGGCGAGCGCGGCCGGGTCCGAGTCGCCCTGCTGGCGGAGCTGGTTGGCGGAGACGACGGCGTCCCCCGCCATGTCGATCCGCGCCGCCGGGAACTGGGCACCGCCGGTGAGGGTGTTGGCGGAGACGATCAGGCCGACGTCGTTCGAGGCGAGCGTGAACGCGGTGTTCGGGCCGATCAGATACCCGACCCGGTCCCCGACGACGGAGACGTACGGGCCGATGTGCGCGGTGCGGAAGGGCGCGTCCCCGTCGTCCTCGCGGTCGCCGCCCACGAGCAGTCCGCTCCACGGGGCGCGGCTGTCGTCGTCGACGTCGTCGGGCGTCCGCCGGCAGACGTTGCTCTCGATGGCGCTGCGGGTGAAGACGGAGACGTGGATGCCGAGGTACCGGTCGTTCTCGCTGGCCCCCGCCCGGCCGACCGACTCCACCGTGTTGCCGTGGATCCGGGACTCCCGGCAGGCCAGTACGGCCATGCCGGTCTTGCGTTCCGGACCGCCGCCCTCCCCGTCGTCGGTGGAGGGCGTGGTGACGTTGGAGACGGTGTTCGACGCGACGAACGCGTGGTCCGCGCCGACGAGGCGGATGGCGTGGACGCTGGCGGGAGGGGTGCCGAACGGGCGCGGGATGATGTCCCGCAGCGTGTTGCCGACGATCCGGGCGTCGGCCGGCCTGCCGCTCTCGGCGACCACGATGCCCTCGACGGCCCGTTCGATCGTGTTGTGCGCGACGTCGAGGTCGCCGGTCGGCACGCGCAGGAGGATGCCCGGGCCCATGACGTGGCGGATGCGATTGCCCGCGACGCGGGTGGTGCCGCGCAGGACGCCGCTCACGCCGCGCCGCACGACGATCCCGTGGGACGGGCCGGGGTCCGGTTCCGGGGTGCCGACGATCGTGTTGTCCCGGACGGTGTAGCCGCTCGCGTCCACCTCGATGCCGACCCCGTCGGCCTGCACGTGATTGCCGACGACGTCGAACGAGCCCCGGGGCGAGAGCGCGCCGCGCAGGCGGAGGGCGGCGCTGTGCGTGAACAGGACCGTGTTGTCGCGGAGGGTGTTGCGGAGGACGTGCGCCGCGCTGCCCCGGAACTGCACGCCCGACGAGAAGCACATCATCCGGTTGCCGGCGATCTCCAGATCGGCCGTCAGCAGATGGGCCCTGATGTTCTCGCCGTCGCCGCCGTCGCCGCCGTCCAGGTACTCCTGGGACTCGACGCCGGTCCGGCCGATGATGTCGCAGTCCAGGATCCTGGTCCGCAGCGACGCGCCCGACAGCTCGAAGGCCGTGCCCGTCTCGCCGTCCGTCCCGCCGCCGATGGCCAGCGCGGTCAGCCGCCGCGCGGTGACCGCGGCCGTGACGGCGAACCGGAGCGCCGGCGCGCCACCGCTGGAGATGACGGTGAGGTCCTCCAGGGTGACGAAGGCCGAGAGGCCGATGTCGAAGCCGCCGCTCTCGCCGACGAGCAGGGTGCCCGTGCCCTGCCCGTGGACGCGCACCGACCGCGCCCTCCGCATCCGTACGGGCCCCTCGACGAGGTGGTACACACCGGGGGAGAGACAGACCGAGCCGCCCTCCTCCGCGACGGAGTCCACCGCCGCCTGCACCGTCAGGGCACCGCTCGCGTGCGACTCCGGGGTCACGCAGACCGTGCAGTCCCCGCAGCCTCCGCCGTCCGGCCACAGGGTGCGGCAGTCCTCCGCCTCGCCGGGGAACGTGACGACGGCCAGCCGGGCGTAGTGGTGGTGGACGCCCAACGGGGGCGCCGCGAACAGCCGCTCGACGGAGGCCGTGGCGGTGCGCGCGGCGAAGATCCAGTGGTCGCCGGTGCGGAAGACGCCGCCGGGGGCGTCCAGCGTCACGGTGATCCCGTGTTCGAGGACGACCGGCACACCCCCGTACACCTTGATGACCCCCGTGGAGTCGTCGGCGTCCAGGTCCTGGAGCACGGTGCCGTCCCCGCTCCTGATCGTGCCCGTGTTGTCCCAGCGGCGGATCGCCAGCCTCCCCCGCGACGCCTCCTCGGCCGTCGCGGTCAGCTCGGCCGGGAGCGGTGGGGCGATGGTGATCGTCCCGTCGCCGTGCACCGCCTCGATCCGGCTCATGTGACCGGGCCGCTCGTCGAGCTCCAGCACGTCGCCGAGGATCTCCACCCAGTCGTTCTCACGCAGCCCGAGCACCGTGTCCCGGCCCAGGTGCTCGGGCCGCAGCCGGTCCGGCGCCAGGACCTCGACGACCCGCATGGCGACCGAGGCGTTGTCGCGGGACCACTTGAACGTGGCGGTGCCGACGGGGCCCCCGTCGTGGATCTGCACCCGGTAGGTCTGGTTCTCCAGGCCGCGGTAGTCGCCGGTGGGCGGCAGCGCGCACGGGTTGTCGGGCCCGGGCACGAAGATCGCGTCGGTGGTGAGCCGGCCGGCCGAGGGAGCGATGACCTCGGCCCAGCCCGGGATGTCCTCGTCGCCGGTGCCGCAGTCGACACCGGGGGTGTCGGGCTCGTGCACGCGCACCCGCCACACCGTCTGGGTGCGGACGGTGGTGTCGACGCCCACGGCCTCCTCGATCAGGTCCGGCTCGTTGAGCGGGGTCACTTCCCGCTGCCACACGTCCAGGTACACCAGGTGGGTGCCGGTGGTGGGCAGCGGCGTCGGGTTCGGCCAGTAGGGCTGGTTCACGTACGCGGTGTCCGTCGTGCACACCGGGCCGGCGAGCAGCGGGTCGAAGGCGAAGTCGAGCCCCGACCCGTGGTTCTCCGCGAGCAGACCGTCGACGTACATGCGGCCGCGGCCGATGGTGAGGCCCTCGGCCGAGCCGGTGATCCGGAACGCGTCCGGTGTCGTCCGGGGGACGACGGCGACGCCGGCGATCCCCTCCGAGGTCCCCGGACTGCCGAGATCGGCGGCGGCGGCACGCAGCCTGCGGTCGACGATCGCCACGAACTCGTTCCAGTCGGAGTCGAGCAGCAGTCGGCCCTGCTGCATGACGACGCCGGAGTGGTCGCGCAGCGCGTCGAACCGCACGCGGCTCAGATCGGCTCCCATGGGGAGGCCTCCTTGCTCAGGTCGCGTAGAAGAAGCCCGCTTCGAGGCCGAAGCGGAGGTACTCGTCGAGCCGCAGCAGGAGATCGCTCTCCCGCCGCGGGGTGAACAGCAGATGGGTGGCGCCCATCTCGCCCTCGTCGTCGGCACCGCGCCGGATCGTGTCCGGCGTGGTGGTGCCGAGCTGGGCGTACGCGGGGTCGCCGAAACGGAGCGAGGTGAAGCGCGGGCGGGTGGCGCGGCGCGTGCCCGGCGGGTCGGCGGGATCCGGGCGGCACCGGTAGCGGCGTCCCGTGCGCGAGTCCTCCGGCACGTAGGAGTAGCGCAGGCAGCCCCGCTGCCGGCGCCGCGCCCACACGGCCGCCTCCCGGGGGTCGTCCGGGGCGAGTTCGGCGACGAGCAGCGAGTTGGACGCGTGGAGTTCGGAGGCGTGGACGCCGCCGATGACGGTGCACTCGTGCAGGTGGAGGCGGCCGCCCGGCTCGGAGCCCCCGCCCACCGCCTGCGCGGCCGCGTCGGGGACGGTGCGCAGGCTGCCGTCGGCGGGTGCGGGACGTCCGCAGTAGGCGACCGCCGTCGGGGCGGAGGCGTCGACGACGCAGTCGGTGAGCGTGATGTCGGCGCCTTCGACGGCGACGATCGGCCCGAGGACGCAGCGCGTCAGCCGCACCGTGGCGAAGGGGTCGAGGACGAGCAGGGAGGCGCGCTCCGGGTGGGCCGGGCGGCCGTCGGTGGTACGGCTCTGGCCCGGGACGAGGGTGCAGTCGCGCAGCTCGATCGTGCGGTTGCCGCCGTCGCCCTGCTCCTCCAGGACGACGGGCCCGCCGGTGACCAGGAGCCCGTCGAGGACGACCTCGGTCCGCGGGGCCATCGCGAGGCGCAGGCCGTCCGGGGCCACCAGCGTGGGGCGGGTGGCGTCGTCGGCGCGCACCCACACGGAGGTGTCCGGGCCGGCCGACCCGGCGGTGGTGGTACGCACCGTGCGCAGGTCGTCGTAGCGGTCGGAGTCGGTGATGCGCAGCGTCCCCCCGGCGGCGAGCCCGTCCAGGACGGTCTGCGGCGCCTCGCCGTCGGTGACCCTGCGGTGCGGGAGAGGGGCCACCCGCTCGCCGCGCGCCGACCCCCGGGCGCCCACCGGCACGGCGAGACCGTAGTGGTGGGTGGCGACCGGCTTGGTCGCCTCCGGGACGGCCGTGCCGAAGTACACCCGCCCCAGGACGGGGTCGATCGCGACCTTGCCCGCGGCGGGCTCGTGCGCCCACGCCCCACCGCCGCCGGGCAGGTCCGACAGGTCGCAGACGGTGACCTCGGAGGACGGCACGGGGGTGAACTCCCACGCTCCGGCCGCGTCGCGCACCCCCGAGGAGAGCAGCAGGCTGCCTTCGCTCCCGTAGTACGCGTCGAGGCGGCCGCCCAGCCGGCGGCGGTCCAGCGGCAGGGGGACGTCCTCCGGCTCGGCGAGGTGGGCGAGGTCCTCCTCGGTGCGCGGCCTGCCGAAGAGCGGGGCGTCGCTGCCCAGGGTGTCGAAGCGGTAGCGGCGCCGGTCGCCCTCGGCGTGCGGGGCGAGCGGCGTCCGGTCGAGCCGCACGGCCTCGGTGCGCCAGAGGAAGATGCCGACGTTCGGGATGCCGTACCGTCCGGCGCGGCGCGGCGGGGGAGTGCCGATGGCGCGTACGTCGGCCGTGTGGAAGAGGTCGTCGAAGGCGCCGTTCATGCGGGTGCCCCACGACAGCGCCTCCCGCTCGCGCATGCCGGGGGTGACGCGCGCGTGCGGCCGGGTGTGGTTCATGTACTGGGTGGTCACGAGGCGTTCGAAGAACTCGACGGTACGGGCCGGCCACCCGGTGACGTCCCGCGCGAGCTGCTCCAGCGCGGCGGCCGTGCCCTTGCGGCGCCGGTACGCGATGGTGTGGGCCACCTCGGCCCGCGGCGAGCGGACCTTGTCCGCCACGCCGTGCAGCATCCGGTAGCCGATGAGGTCACCGATGTACGGCGCCACCCAGGGGGCGCAGGTCTCGATGAACTGGTCGTCGTAGAACTGTTCGAGATCCTCTTCCAGGACGTCCATCTGGGTGGCGAGCACGTCGATCAGTTCACGCAGCGCTCCGCCCCGCTCCGCGTCGCGCAGCCGGTACACCGCGGGCAGCAGTGCGTACAGCCGGTCGGCGGCGGAGGGCTCGGGCCGGGGTGTGGTCATGGCAGCTCCTGCAGCCGGTCGAAGGGGGCTTCGTCGAGGGCGAGCAACTCGGCCGCGACCGCCCGGCCGCCGGTGTCGACGGACGCCTCGGCGGCGACGAGACGGCTCTCCAGGCCCGGTGCGTCGCGGTACAGCAGGTCCAGGCCGACGGCGACGACGCCCGGCACGCTCGCCGCGACGGCCACCACCTGCGAGCGGTGCACCGGCGCGGCGATGCCGCGGACCAGCGGCGCGTACGCGGCACGCAGCGCGGCCTCGACGGCGGCGAGCACGGCCTTGGCCTCGCGGGCGGGATCCACCCGCACGCGGATCCCCAGCCGGAACCGGACCTGACGGGCCGACAGGACCTCGACGCGGGCCAAGGGGTCTCCGTGCCGGCGCAGCGCCGCCGCGAGCCGGGCGACGGTGACATCGGGGGCCGCGCCGCCGTCGGGGCCGCAGACGCTGACGACGATCGTCCGCCCGGTCCGCAGCTTCAGCACGTCGGCCCGGGCGAGGGAGATCCCGGAGGAGGCGAGCGCGAAGTCGGCGTAGTCGCGCAGCGCCACGGCACGGCCGAGGGTACGGGTGGCCAGCGGCATCGACGCCCGGGCGTGCCGTCCGTCCTCCGGGTCGGCGCCGCCCTCGGCGGGGACGGGATTGGTGGCGGCCTTGACGCCGAGGGGCCGGTCCATGAGCTGGGACAGCCGGTCGGCCGGCAGGTTGCCGGCGAGGCCGAGCCCCTTGCGGTAGGTCGCGCGGACGTTGTGCGATCCCGAGGGGAGCCGGGCTCCGCGCAGTCCGTCCCCGAAGGCCACCACGACCGTGCCGTCGGGTTCGTCACGGGTGGTGAAGACCCGGTCGCCGGCCTTCGCCCCGTACAGGCCGGGCAGTTCGCGCCAGGCGACCTCGTCGGCCCGGACGGTGAGGGTGGAGGCGAAGCCCTCCGGGGTGTCGTCGCGGACGTGCGTGAGCGGGCTGTGCAGCAACGGCATGGTCTGGAAGGCGCGACGGGCGTCGCCGTCGCCGAGGACCTGGTGCACCGTCTCGCCGTGGGTGGCCTTCACGACGTTCCCGAACAGCACCGTGGCCCCGCGCCGGTAGCGGGCCGCGGGCGCCCTGGTCAGCCTGACCCGTGTCCGAGCGCCCTCGGCCACGGCGGACGCCAGGACGACGACCTCGGCCCCCTGTTCGCCGGCCTCGTCGTCGAGCGGGCCGGACAGGACGAGCCGGCGCCCCGGGAGCATGGCCGTGGCGTCGCCGTCGACGAGGAACTCGGGACCGCTCAACGGGTCGGGGTCCGGCGCCTCGACGACCGTGAGCGGTTCGGACACGGCGAGGACGGTCACGTCACGTGGAGTCCTGAACGCGTACCCGTCGCCGCCCCGGTTCCCGCCCGAGGAGCTCTGCTCACCCCGCAGGGTCAGCCGGGTGACGGGACCCGACACGGCGAACTCCGCCCGGGAGAACTCGGTCCGGTCCACCACCTCGAAGAGTTCGCGGTAGAAGTCGGTGCCCTGGACGACGTGTTCCTGGGAGAGGACCACCCAGGACCCGACCACGACGTCCGGATGTGACCCGTCGAGGTCGACGACGGCGAAGTCCTCGCCGAACTCGGAGAACCCGGTGACCGCCCGGAACCTCGGCCACTCCAGGTCGGTCACCTGTCCTTCCTGGACCGCCGCCACGTACCCGGTGCGGAACTCCGCGTTCATCGCCGCCCACACCGGCGCGTTGTGGCCGAACACCCGGAGCCGCTTGCGCAGCACGAAGGAGTCCGGCTCGTCGGCCGGCGCGTTGTACGGGGTGTCCGAGCCGAGCCCCCGGTCCCAGCGGACGTACGTGCGCTTGGCGTCCGGGTCCGGTACGACATCGGTCACCAGCCGGACGTCCCACTTGTCGCGCGCGAGGTCCGTGCCCGCGAAGAGGATCGCGTCGCCGCGACGGACGGGCAGCGGGTCACCGGCGAACCAGGCGTCGACGCTGCCCTTGACGGGCGGATGCGGCTTGGTGCGGGTGACCGGCAGGGCGTTCCACTCGGGACGTGCGCCGAGCTCCTCCACCGTCTCGAACATCTGCGGGCGCTCGCCCGGGCCGGGCACGCTCTGCACCCTGAGCCCGGCGGGCAGGTCGACGACCGTGGGCGGCTGCGGCGGGGTCAGACCGGGGTCGGGGGGAAGCCCGGCCGGCTGCCCCGTCGGCGGCGGCTTCTCCAGGGAGAACGCGAGGTGGGTCTCCGCCGCGACTCCGGGCGCGAGCCGGTAGGCGACGAGCCGCCCCAGTTCCTGGAGGGAGACGCGCTCCGTGGCGGTGCGCAGATAGGACTCGTTGGCGAGCCGCTCGTTGTAGAAGGTCAGGACGTCACAGACCACCGCCCAGGCGTCGACCAGGGCGATCGTCGGATCGCCGGCGTCGCGGGTGAGCAGCCGGGACAGCCTCGACCGGCTCGGGTCCGTGAGGGCGTCGACCATGCTCGACCGGAAGTCGCCGTGGAGGCCGCTGCGGTAGGCGATCTCGGACAGTCCGGGCCGGTTGCCGAGGACGCCCGGGGTGCGCGCGGTGGCGCCGGAGCAGCAGCCGCACGTCCCCGCGTCCCCTTCGATGACGGTGTCGTTCACCGGCCGCCTCCCAGGGTGAGGTCGAGCACGCCGCGCTCGGGGAAGTTGGGGTCGTTGTCCAGCCGGGCGATCTCCAGCCGTCCCATCTCCAGGACGCCGCTGTCGAGACCGCTGCTCTCCGGTCGGCGCTGCCGCTGGAAGGTGCGGACGTCCACCGACTGCACTCCGGCCACGGCGTGCACCTCCGCGAGGACCGTGGACAGGTGCACCGGCTGGCCGAAGGTGAGCCGGTCCGGATGGAACAGCCCGCGCCCGCCACCCGGCAGCGTGGCGGCGCCGAGCCGGTTGAGCACCGCCGCCCCGACGTCGGACCGCAGATGGGCGCGTTCCACGCACACGTGCAGTCCGATCTCCAGGGGTACGAAGACGGGGCCGTCGACCTCCAGGTCGTAGCCGGCCAGCCGGTACCGCTCCACCCGGGCGCGCAGGTCCCGCTCGAACTCCGCGTCGACCGGCCTGCCGCCCCGCCGGTCCGCGGTGACGAACACGGTGTGCCAGGAACCGGTCCACCGGAAGGTCGCCGCCGCGCGCTGCACGGCGCCGACGCGCTCCGTGACCTCGGTCCAGTCGGCCTCGGTGACGGCACGCTCCTGCACGGCGAAGGCCCGGGGGGCGTCGCGGCGGATCTCCTCCGCGGACTCGGGGTCGGTCCCGCCCGCCGCGGGCAGCGGATTGAGGACGGAGGCGACGGCGCCGACGTCGGTCACGACGTGGGTGATCGACTGCGCGCCGACGTTGCCCACGCGCCCGTTCCCCACCCGGTAGCGGGCGAAGAACCGGGTGTCCTCCTTGGGCCGTGCCCCGTGCTCGTCGTCCCCGAAGCGCAGCC
This sequence comes from Streptomyces sp. NPDC058955, assembly GCF_042741435.1. Classification (NCBI taxonomy): domain Bacteria; kingdom Bacillati; phylum Actinomycetota; class Actinomycetes; order Kitasatosporales; family Streptomycetaceae; genus Streptomyces; species Streptomyces sp. NPDC058955. The sequence goes on from NZ_JBHYKM010000032.1 coordinate 28,334, forward strand.
GGACCGTGCCGTCGTGCTCCGCCTCGACGGTGAACTCGGCCGCGGCCGCCGCGCTGTCCAGCAGGTCGGGGCGCACCTGCCAGGCGCGGCGGTCCGCGCCCAGCTCCCCGACCAGCTCGATCGCCGGACGTGCCTCGCGGGGGCGCGACGCGGGGACGACCGAGGCGGGCGGCGGCCGCTCCGACACCCGCAGTTCGCCCTGCGCGTGGTGGACGCGCACGACGGTCGCCCCGTCACTGATCGACCACAGCGGGTCGGCGCCCCGGACGGTGACCGTCCCCTGCAGCCGCAGGCCGTGGGAGCCCAGCAGGGTCCGCAGCTCCTCGTCGTAGGCGAGCGACGTGAGCTCGGCCAGCAGCGCGGGGGTGGCGGGCTGCCGGAAGAGGACGGCCGGGGGGCCCGCGACGGCGTGCGTGAGCGGTCCGCGGGCCAGCGTCGGGCGGTAGCGGGCCGGCACCGGGCCGGCCGGGGTGGCACCACCGGCGCCCGGCCGGCCCACCCTGACCAGGCGCGGCCCCGGGACCGCGCCGAGCGGCTCGCCGGGCCCCTGCGGGTCGGGCACGGTCCGCCCGTGGTCCGCGAGGACGATGTTGCCCCAGGCCCGGGCGGTCTCCAGGCCGCCCTCGACGACGCCGAGGCACAGCGGGAACGGCAGGGCGTCCTCCTCGTGCCAGCCGATCTCGGTCACGGGCAGCGGGTCGGCGGTCTGCGGGTCCTCGAACAGCCCGCCCACCGGGTCCTCGGAATCCCGGACGTCGACGAGCCGGACCGCCCACCGCCGGGTCGGGTCGGCGTCGACGGCCTGCCCGGTGGTCGGCGACAGCGTCTCGGCCAGGACCAGCACGTCTCCGGCCCGCAGGTACGGATGGGTCCCGCGCAGCGTCGCCGACGTGGCGCCCTTCGGCAGGCAGCAGCCCTGGTCGCCCCAGGTGTGGAAGCGCAGCTCGGTCAGGTCGCGGTGCACGCGTGCCGGTTCCACCGTCTCGAAGACGACGGGCCGGGCCGCCAACGCGGCCCGGTACTGCTGCGAGTCCGGCGCCACCTTCGGCCCCACGCCCGGCACCGTCGTGAGCAGCTGCGTGCCGGCGGGCAGGGTGGCCTCCGCGCCGCCGTCGACGCCGATCCGCACCCAGACGCGGGCGTTGCAGCCCTCGTGGACGCGGTAGTCGACGAGCCGGGCGTGCCGGCGCAGGGAGATCCGGCTCCGGGCGGTGCCGAGGAACGCCTCGGTGGCCACGGCGTCCTGACGGTAGGACAGTTCGTCGGCCACGTACGCCATCAGCTCGACGAGCGCGGTGCCGACGTCCGCCGGGTTGCGTTCGGTCCACTCGGGTGCGAGCAGCGAGATCCGGTCCAGCATCAGCCGGCGGAAGCCCTGGAAGTCCTTGGCGAGGTAGTCGATCGCGGGGGCGCTCGGGGACACGGGCGGGCAGGCGTCGGCGGGGGCGCAGTCGAAGTCGCTCGGGCACTCCACCTTGAAGGCGAACTCGGCCTCGGCGAGCAGGGGGTCGAAGCCGGCGGGCGGCAGGTCCGACGTGCTGTTCCGCACGAGCCGCAGCCGGTACGTGGAGAAGTCCCCGCGGTCCAGGGTGCGGACGACCAGCACGTGGTCGGGCGCGTCGATGCCGACGACCAGCTCGGGCGGGACGAAGGGGTTGTCGGCCCGCGCCGCCCAGCCGACCTCCACCGTCGGGATGCGCTCGCCGCCCTCGATGACCACGTTGCCCCGGTCGAGCGTGTCGGGAGCGGGCCGCACCAGCCGGACGTACAGGATCCGCTGGCGCAGTTCCCAGTGCGGCGCGCCGGTGTCGAGGACCTCCACGTACTCGATGCCGTTGAGGTCGCTGAGCTCGCCCGCCTGCTGGAGCGCGAGCAGGCGGTGCGGCTTGCGGCAGGGGAAGCGGGTCATGGGCGGCCGCCCGGGACGCGGAAGGCGGCGGTGTCGTGGGCGCGGGTGCGCAGCACCACGTAGGAGACGGTGACCAGCAGGGCGGAGTCGACGGCCTCCACCTCGACCCGGTCGGCGGTCAGCACATGACCGAGGTGCCGCTCCAGGGCGGTCTGGACGAGGTACTGCGTGGTCGCCGCCGCCTCCGGTCCGCCCGGCTCGAAGACCAGGTCCAGGAGGCCGGCGCCGAAGTCGGGCCGCATCACGCGTTCCCCGGGCGAGGTGAGCAGCAGCTGTTCGATCATGTCGCGTACGTGCTCGTCCGGATCCGTCGTCGCCGTGCGGCCGTTTCCGCCGATGTCGTAGGGGTGGTCGATGGTCATGCGGTGTCCCTCACGAGGCGATCGCCCGGGTCTGGGCGGTCAGCGGGTTGAGTGGGGTGCCGGTGGGGGTGCAGATCGACGTGCCGGACTGCAGCGCGAGAGGTGAGCCTCCCGCGAGCACGCGCACGGCGCCGACGAGCCACTGGGCGGTGACGCAGGGCGGGGTGGGGGTGCCCGTGAGCCCGCAGCCGGCGACCACGTACGGGGTGGCCAGCGTGACGACCGGCTGCCCGGTGACGGTCACACGGGGGAACGGCGTGGTCGGCGTCGCCTGTCCGGCGTGGGCGCACAGGACGGTGGCGCCGAGGTGGAGGATCGGTCCGGGCATCGTTCACACCACCGTCAGCGCGCCGAGGTTGATGTCGGTGGTCGGTCCCGTGAGGGAGATCGTCGCGCCCTTGCCGTTGCTGATGACGATGCCGACGTCGCTGACCGAGATCATCGCGCCGGTCGCGGTGGTGATCAGGATGCCTCCCGTCGGACCCGGTGCGTCGCTGATCACCAGGCCGTTCTTCAGCGTCGTCTGCAGGGTGATGCCGGCGACGCCGGGCGGCACCGCGCGGGCCAGCAGGGGGACCTCGGCCGGGCTGCCCCAGTAGCCGCCCACCCACACCGGGTGGTCCGCGTCCCCGTGCTCGTACTCGATCCAGACGCCGGACCCGATGGGCGGCACGGCGAAGACGCCCGTGTTGACCCCCGCGAGGGGCAGGCAGGGCATGGCCCACGAGGACACGCTCGGGGACACGTCGGGGACGAGGGCCTGGATCCGGCCCAGCTGCAGCGGGTCGATGTTGTTGACGACGGTGCCGCGGTACTTGCCGAGGTAGCCGGTCACGGCGGGGGCCTGGGTCTGGGTCATACGGGCACCACCGGGACGGTCGAGACGACGCCGTTCCGGGCGAGGGAGAACGTCTGGGTGTACGAGCCGCGTTTGATGTCGTGCGTCACGCGCGTGACGTAGTAGAGGCCGTCGAAGGCGGTGCCCGCCCCGCGTACCCCCACCAGCCTGCGGGAACGCAGGACGTGGCCGTACTTCGCGACGTCCAGGGAGCCGCTCCCGAACACGGCGTCCGAGTGCTGGGCGGCGTAGGCGACGCCCTTCATCACCGCGGCGAGCGGGCTCAGGTTGGCGGTGTCGGTCATGCGGTGCAGCTTCGGCGGCAGCGGGGGGATCAGGCCCAGGGGCGGCCGGATCGGGGCCACGTCGGGGACGGGCAGGTTCAGCGGAGCCTTGCTGACGCGTTCCTGGATCGCGACGACGGGCAGCTCCCGCTTCTCCTTGTCGAAGGTGAAGTTGAGGGTGGCGACGTTGTCGTGGGCGGCGTCGAGACCGACGTTCAGCGCGGGCTGGGGCACTCCCAGCCGGACCTCCGGACCCCAGTACGCCTTGCTCACCCCCGGCACCGGTCCGGGCTCGATGTAGAAGACGTGGCCGACCTCCTTGGCGAGGGCCGTGACGTAGGCGTAGTCGGTGCCCTGGTGGGTGGGGACGCGGTCGACGGGGACGGGCACGTCCTCCAGCAGGCTCGGGATCACGACGGGTGCGCAGCCCAGCGCCGCGTACTTGGCCAGCACGGTGAGGGCGCGCAGCGCCGGCGACATCGCCGGGTAGGGCAGGCCGTCGAAGGGGACCAGGTCCATGACGCAGGTGAGGTCCTTGCCCTTCACGTGGAGCACCGACGTGGGTCCCGTCGCCGACATGTCCTGATGGGTGACCACGCCGTCGACGAGGACCTCGGTGACGCCCCGGACCGTGACCGCGACGACGCAGCGGAACACCGGCACGGTGACGGGGAAGAACGCCTGCACCGGGGAGTCCTTGGGGATCGAGAAGGTCAGCTCGAACCCGCTCTGCGCGTCCCCGGCGCCGCTCTCGACCTTCAGGCCGGTCAGCGCGTCGAGGACGAAACGGGGCGCGGGCACGGGGACGGCCGGGCCGAGGAACAACTGGAGCCGGACGGGGCCGGGGGGCAGGTCACGCATCGGCGGATCCGGGTACGCCCTCGGGGAGGGTGATCCGCAGCCGACGCCCGGGCGGCAGCGTCATCCGGGCCGGGTCGATCACCCCGTTGGCGTCGGCGAGCCGCCACCACAGCTCCGGGTCGCCGAGCAGCTGCGAGGCGACCAGGTCCCGGCGGTCGCCCTCCGCGGTCGGGTACGAGTGGAGCAGGGCGAAGCGCTCCGGGGGCGGGCACAGCCGGCGGCGGAAGTACGGGACGGGCGGCGCGGGTTCCTCGCCGGGGCCGGGCGGAGGGACATGGGCCGTGACGCCCACGTCGGCGTAGCGGCTGGTGGGCGGCAGGGAGATCGCGGGCACGGCACCGGCCGCGAGGAGTGCCTGGAGCGGGTCGGGCACTCAGATCACCTCCAGTCCGAGCGCGGAGAGAGCCGCCGAGCCGGCGCGGGCGGCCAGCGCCTCCTTGTTGCGCAGGTGACTCATGAACAGCGCCCCGCCGCGGTGGCCGAAGCCGAGGTCGTCCACGGACAGCACGCGCATGCCGAGGGTGACCTTGGCCCGGATCGGGTTGAGCGAGGCGTCGAACGCCTCCTCGGCGATGGAGAGCTCGGTGACGCGGATCGGGACGACGCGCTGCCGGCTCCACACGAACAGCGTCAGCGGCGTCTCCATGGGGAGGACCTCCAGCACGCCCCTGGCGGCCAGCGCGTCGTTGTCCACGAGGGCGGTGGCCCTGGGGTTCACCAGCAGTTCCAGGGCGGCGAGCTGCGGATGGATGCCGAACTCGACCGCTGTGGGGTTGTCGGCGGGGAACTCGAGCCGGTCCGTGGCGTCGATCTCCGCCTCCAGGCGCAGGGTCTCGACGGCGACGCCCTTCAGCCGCAGTGCCTGACCGGCGTCGCTGCCGGCGGCCTGCAGGGAGACCGTGCGGGTGAGGGCGTCCGGGTTGTACTGCAGCGCGATCGTCCGCAGCGGCCGACCGGTGGTCACGTCGACCTGGACGATGCCCCCCTTCACGACGCGGGGCGAGATCATCGCGCACCTCCCACGGCCGACCAGACGGCCGTCGCGGCCTGCGCCCCGAGGGCGGCGGCGCCGGGCGCGGGGGTGCGCGGAAGCCGAGGACGCGCCACGTGGACCGAGAGGCCGGTGAGCGCGGCCGGGTCGGCGCCGCCCGCGAGGGCGCCGAGCGCCCGCTCCAGGCCCGCCACGACGGCCGTGGCCTGAGTCGACGTCAGGCCGCGGACGACCACCTCGTCGACGACGATCCGCACGCGCGGCCGACCGCCGCTCATCGCGTGTCCCCGGTGCCGCGGAGGAAGTCGCCGAGGGTCAGCGTGCCGGAGCTCCGCCCTGCCCCGGCGGACGGGGGACCGTCGGGTTCCGGCGTGCCGGAGGCGTGCGTGACCGGGGGAACCGCACGGATCTCGATCCTGCCGATGCTGATGGTGACGGCGGGGGCCGGCTCGTCACCGGCGGGGAAGGACGCGGGCTCGACGGAACGGGGGAGCACGGTCAGGGGCACGGGCACCGGAGCCGGTACGGGACGGGCGACGGGGACCGCCGGGGGCTCCTCGCGTCGCGTCGGCCGCGTTGTCTCGCGCTCGGGCGCCACGGGACGGCGACCCGGTCGACGTCCCCGTCGCTCCGGATCGTCGGCCGCCGACGACGAGCCGGCGCGGTGACCGGGCGGCGGCGGCGCGCCCGGTGCGTCGGTCGGTGGGCCGAAGCTCACGGCGGGGGCGGTCACCGGAGCGGTCCGGTGCCGGCGGGGCGGCAGGGGCGCCAGACGGGAGCCGTCGTCGGCCTCGGCGGATTCCCCTCTCACCGGGGGATCCGCGACCGGCGGCCGGAGCGGGGCGCCCGCGACGACGGGCCGCGCGGCCGGCTGCGGGGTCCGCGGTGGTGCGGCGGGCACGGAGTCGGGGCGGTGCTCCCGGGGGAGCCGGGCCGCGCCCGCCGCCCGGGCGGACGCCCGGCCGTCCCGTGCCGGCGCCGGGGCCGGGATCCCCGTGTCCTCGGGCATGCCGTCCTCGACGGGCGGGACGAGGCCTTCGCCCGGGAGCCGATCGGCGGCCAGTCGGGGCGTCAGGAGCGGAACGGTGGTGGGAAGGCGGCGGTGCCCGGTGGCCCGGGCGGCGAGCCTGTGCAGCAGATCGGTCATGGCTGTTCCCCCGTGATGATGCGGACGTAACACGCCCGTCGTGGTTCGCTCAGCGCGAGGACCTCGCGCTCGGACCAGCCGTACGAGCGGGCGAGCGCGTCGACGTCGAGCAGCAGCTGCCGTCCTCGGGATTCGACCTCGGCCCACACGAAGGCGGACACGTCGAGGTCGGCGGTGAAGTCCAGCTCGCAGTCGGGACACCGCAGGTCGACCAGCAGGTCGGCCAGCGGGTCCGCGGCCGACATGGCCTCGGTCAACGCCTCGCGTACCGAGTCGGGCAGATCGGAGCCGCGGGCCACGCTCGTCCCGTCGTCCTCGTGCCGCAGACTCAGCACGCACCGGTCGAGGAGCAGCACCGCGCCCCGGTCCGGATCGTCCGGGCCGTCGTGCTCGGCGAGTGCCTGGAGATCCCGGTACGAGGGGCACCGCCAGACCACTTCGTACCCACCGTGCAGCAGCGGCGCGGGGGAGTCGACGATCTTGTCCTCCAGGCCGAGCAGCGCTTCGGCCGATGCCGCGAACTCCACCGTCCGGCGGCACCCGGGGCAGACGACCGTGGCCGCCATCCGCGGGCCCGCCAGCGCCTGGTGAAGGCGCAACAGGAGCGCGGTGACGCGGCCGACGGGCCGGTCGGCGTGTGTGGGGGCGCCGCCGTCGTCGGCCGCGGCGGCCAGAGCGAGGGCACGCTCCTGCGAGGACGCGTCCCGGCACTCGTCCCACAGCCGAAGCACCTCTCCGGAGGGCAGTGCGCGCACGGTCACCCCTACGGCTCCACGAAGGACGGCTCTTGCGGCTCGACCACGTCGACGTCGCGTTCCCAGCCCTCGTTCTCGATCTTGAGCGTCTGGATGGCCACCGCGTTGGCGTTGGCGTCGAGTTCGGGGAGGGACTGGAACTCCGAGACCCAGGCCCGGAAGACCTTGTAGGCGAGCACGAGCTGCCCCGCCTCGTTGTACAGCTCGATGATCAGGTCCTTGCGGAAGTCCTTGAGGGAGACCTCCGCGCCGAGTCCGGAGCCGAAGTTCCACACCTTGTTGGCCCACTGCTCGAACTCGAGGTCGTGCGTCACGCCGCGGGTGAGGGTGATCGCCTCGTACTTCGTGCGGCCCGGAGACTTGCGCGCGGTGGACGGGTCGGCGCCGTCGCGGTGCTCGACGATCTCGGTGGTGCGCTTCAGGGCGCTCACCTTGCTCACGCCGGCGACGTAGCGGCCGTCCCACTTCACCCGGAACTTGAAGTTCTTGTACGGGTCGAAGCGCTGGGCGTTCACGCTGAACTGTGCCATGGGTCGGCTCCTAGGCGGGGATCTGGCCGGCGATCTGCTGCAGCCGGAGGACGACGAACTCGGCGGGCTTGAGCGGGGCGAAGCCGACCAGGATGTTGACGACGCCGAGGTTGATGTCGGTCTGGGTGGTGGTCGTCGCGTCGCACTTGACGAAGTACGCCTCCCGCGGGGTCTTGCCCTGGAACGCGCCCTGCCGGAAGAGGTTGTTGAGGAAGGCGCCGATGTTCAGGCGGAGCTGGGCCCACAGGGGTTCGTCGTTCGGTTCGAAGACCGCCCACTGGATCCCGCGGAACAGGCTCTCCTCGATGAACAGCGCGGTCCGGCGCACCGGCAGGTACTTCCACTCCGAGGCGATCCGGTCGGCGCCGTTGCGGGTGCGGGCGCCCCAGACCACGTGCCCGACGGACGGTGCCGCACGGAGGCAGTTCACCGCGACGGGATTGAGCTGACCGATCTCGAGGTCGGTCAGCGGGACGTCCAGCCGGGTGACACCGGACAGCGTGGCGTCGAGTCCGGCCGGCGCCTTCCACACACCTCGGTTCGCGTCGGTCCGGGCGATGAGACCGGCGATCGCCCCGGAGGGGGCGAAACGCATCGGCTGGTTGTCACGGAGCGGATCCGGCTGCCGGACCCGGGGGAAGTACACGATGGCGTTCCGGCTGCTGGTGAACGTGGCCGCCGTCGCGCCGGTCACGGCCTGAGCCACCGTGTTCCAGCCCCCGGGCGCGTCGAGCACCGCGACGGCACGGCGCGTCCCGGCGTACCGGACGGCCTCGTCGAGGACCGTGGGTTCGACGTCGAGGTCGCCGAGTTCGCCGGCGCCCGTGTACGGCGGGATGACGAGCAGGTTGAAGAGATCGGCGTGCTCCAGGGCGTAGAGGCCCTTCTTGTCCGCCTGGAAGTTGGGGCCGGTGGTGATGTCCGCGGCCGCGATCGCGCCGCCGTCACCTCCATTGGTGGCGGTGGCCTCCACCGGGAAGGCGGACTGCGGGTTGGTGGGGAGCGGTGTCTCGGCCCTGACGAGCGCGGACTCGGCCGCGAGAACGAGGTCCACCCGGCGGGCGGCGTTCGCGGCGATGGACACGTTGCGGAAGGTCTCCTTCACACCCGTCCCGGTGTCCTCGACCGTCAGGTTGAACAGGTTCGGGTCCTTCGTGCCGTCGGCGTTCAGCCGGACGTCGGCGTCCACCGTCGCCTTGAGCTTCGAACCCCAGCCGCCCGGCGAGGCCGCGTTGAGCTTCAGCCGCCGGTTGCCCGTGCCGAGAGCGATGCTCGCGGTGTCGTTGGCGGCGGCGGCGTGGACCCGTACGACGAGGGCGGTGCCGCCGCCCTGCTGGAAGAAGTCGCGCACGGAGTAGCCCAGATGACTCTCCGACCACAGGCCGCCGAAGGCACGCTCGAAGTCGGCGAAGGAGGTCAGCGTCACCGGTGTGTGGAGCGGACCGCGCAGGGCCCGGCCGACGAAGGCGGTGACCGACGTGGGGACACCGGTGATCGTGCGCACGCCGCTCGACAGCTCTTCCACGTACACGCCGGGGTAGGACAATTGCACCGGCATCTGCTTTCCCTCCGCCAAGTCGTCTGTTGCCCCAGACCTATCCCGTCGGCGTCACCGCGCCGTCACCGTCCGATCACCGGGGGTGACGGGGCGGTGCGACCTGGCCACGGGCCAGCGCCGTCAGCTGCGCGGAGGGGCGCAGTCCCAGTTCCGTGTCGAGGAGTCTGCGGAACCACTCGTAGTGGCGGACCGCGTCGACGCTGTTGCCTTCGGACACGTGGACGGCGATGACGGCTCTGCTGGCGCTCTCCCGCAGCGGTTCGAGGCGTACGGCCTCGAAGGCCAGTTCCAGGGCCTCCGCGTGGCGGCCGTGCACCGACATCCGGTGGGCACCCGTCTCCAGCGCGTGCAGCCGGAGCTGGCGGGTGTGCTCCTGCTCCAGGAGCACCCACTCGTCGCACCAGCCCGGCAGCAGCTCCCCGCCGATCAGCAGCCAGGCGTATCCGTCGTCCTCCACGGGGGGTGTCTGCGCGTCGGCGGGCGGCCGCAGCATCAGCCTGACGCGAGCGGTGAGCTCGCGGTGGTCGACGACCGCGTCCGGCGCCAGGGCGACGTGCGTCCCACGGGCGATCACCAGACCGGACACCGCCCGGTTCACCCGCCACACGGCGGTCCGGAGGCTGGCCTGTGACTTCTCGTCAGGGACCTCGGGCCACAGCGCGGCCGCGGCGACCGAGCGGCTGGCGCCGGTCCGCAGAGCGAGATAGGCGACGAGCCGCTGCCCGCTCGGGGGGACGGCGACCGTGCGGTCACCGCGCTGCACCGCGAATCCGTCCAGCAGCCGGACGACGACGGTGTCGGGGGTGACCCTGCTCGATACGGACATGGACTTCCTCACGCTGGGTGACGAGCGAGAAGTTCGATCGCAAGGTAGCCCAGCGGTGCCGGAGAGGATCGGGTGCGGCGTCCCGGCCGCGGTCGAGGGGGGAGCGGACCCACGGGCACGGCCCGCCCGACGGCGCTCAGGACGCCTCCCCGCGGTTCGACTTACCGGGTGAAGGAGCTCCGGGCGGCCAGGTTGACGCCTTGCGGACCCCGCCGGACGTCCCGGGGTGGGGTCACGCGCTCTCCGGGGTGGGTCGTTCGGCGTGGAAGGCGGTGAGGGTCACGGTGACGAGGCAGCAGGCGATCACGGTCTCGGCCCAGAGGAAGGCGAGGTAGTCCAGGAGGCTGCCGATCGGGGGTGTGCCGGGGGCGGTGTTGCGGAAGGCGGCGAGGGCGAAGAGGGTGGCGGCCATCCAGCCGAGGGCGGGCCAGGTCAGTCCCTTGCGGCGGGTGACGAGGAACCAGGCGCCGAGGAACACGGAGACGGCCAGGGCCCACATGGCCACCATCATGAAGACGGCGAAGACGAGCACGCTGTCGGAGCGGCCGAGGGAGACGGCGAACAGGGCGGTTCCGTTCTCCTCGGTGGCGTCCACCGTCGCGGCGAAGAGCGCGTCCGCGTTGGTCAGCGTCGTGCGGACGGGGACCGTCTCGCCGCCCTGGACGGCGGTGAACTCGATCGCCGCGTCGTAGGAGTCGAAGGGGTAGTCGGTGATCGAGCCGCCGGTCAGGGTGACGGGCAGGTCCGTGGTCGCGATGCGGCTGTGCGCCGGGAAGGACAGGTCGCCCCGGGTGGAGGAGGAGGTCTGGAGCGTCAGGTCCTCGGTGGGGGAGACGCCGCCGGCCTCGGCCAGGGCGCCCCGGGGGACGACCAGGACGCGGAGGGTCAGCTCCCGGCCGGCGGCGTCGACGCGCTGGACCGAGGCCCGGACGTCCACCCGGTCCGGGGCCGGACCGCCCACGGCGTACACCGTGTCCTGGCTCTGGCGTTCGCCGAACTGGACCCAGACGCCCAGGGCGACGGCGGCCGCGATCAGGAGGCAGGCGAGGGCGGCGGGCAGCAGGCCGCCCCGGGTCGTGACGCGGCGGCGGGTGGTGGACACGCGGTCTCTCCTCGGTCTCTTCTCCGGCGCTTCCCGGTCCCCGGTCAGTCGACCGGCTTGCCGGGCTGGTCGTGGGTGGCGCAGTGGATGCCGCCGCCTCCGGTGGCGATGGTGTCGATGTTCACCTGCACGATGTCCCGCTTGGGGAAGTGCTCCTGGAGGATGCCCCGGGCCCGGTCGTCGGCCTTCCGGTCGCCGAACTTGGGCATGTACACCGCGTCGTTGCCGATGTAGAAGTTCGCGTACGTCGAGAGGAAGTCGTCGCTGTAGCCGCTGATCCGGTCGGGGTCGGGCTGCGGCAGGTCGATGACCTCGAAGGGGCGGCCCTTCGCGTCGGTGGCCTCGCGCAGCACGGACGCGGCCTGGTCCGAGGAGCGCGACCAGGAGTCGGCGGGCATGCCGGGGAAGGCCCGGTCCAGGAGGATCACGCCGGGGGCGGTGAACCGGACGAGGCTGTCGACGTGGGCGTCGGTGATGTCCTCGCCGCGGACGCCCTTCAGCCAGATCACCTTCTCCATGCCCAGGAGCTCCTTGAGCTCGGCCTCGATCTCGGCGCGGCTCATGCCCGGGTTGCGGTTGGCGTTGACGATCGAGCTCTCGGTGACCAGCAGCGTTCCCTCGCCGTCCGTCTCGAAGGAGCCGCCCTCGGCGACGAGGGGGGCCTCCTCGCGGGGGATCCGGTATTTGGCGAGCAGCTTCCGGCCGACCTCGGCGTCGTTGTCGTGGACCTGCTTCTCGCCCCAGCCGTTGAAGTTGAAGTCGACGCCGACGACCTCGCCGGCCTCCTCGACGAAGACCGGGACGGTGTCGCGGGCCCACAGGTCGTCGACGGCGAGCGGGATGACCTCGACGTCCCTGCCGCACGCCTTCTGGGCGGCGGCCACCTGGTCGGGGCGCGCCATCATCACGACGTACTCGTACGCGGCGATGGCCCGGGCGACGCGCGCGATGTCCTTCCGTACGTAGGGCAGGTCCTCGCCCCAGACGGAGGCGAGGGCCGGCCACGACATGAAGGTGCGGGCGTGGCTCTCCCACTCGGCGCCCAGGCGGCGGTCCACGTCGGTGCCGGTGGCGGGGCCGGTGGCTGCGGCGCCCGACCGGCCGGGGTCGGTGGGGCCGCACGCGGTGGAGCCGAGAGCGAGTGCGCCGATCCCGGCGAGCACCCGCAGGGCGGAGCGGCGGGAGGGGCGGAAGTCGGACATCGGGGTCTCCGATCGATGTGGGGGCGCACCAGGACAACAGGGTGCACGGACAGGTCTGCGGATCCCTGGCATCGCCGGGCCGGACGGGGCTGTCGTGTCGCCCTGGGGCTGTCGTACCGCCACTGTGTCACTGACTGAATTTTCAGTCAAACCTGGAGGCGTGGGACCCGGCCGCCGTCAGCGGCTCAGGCGTTCGAGTTCGAGGGTGACCGCCTCCTTCAGCAGCTCGCGGGCGTGGGGCAGGGGGAGCGCGCCGCTGAGCCAGCGCGTGCTGAGCCCCTCCAGGAGGCCGGTGAGCCGCTCGGCGGAGGCCGTGAGGGCGGGCGCGGGAGCGGTCGGCCGGATGCCGCCCAGGAGGTCCGCGACATCGTGGATCCAGGTCAGCGTGGCCCTGGCCAGGTCGCCGCGCAACTCGGGCTCGAAGACGGCGCTGGCGCGCAGCTCGCCCCAGGCCGTGCTGTTCTCGCGGACCTCGGGGAGGTCCTGGAATTCGAGGAGCAGGGACTGCTCCAGCTCCCACCGGGGGTCGTGCGGCGCCTCGGCGTCGTCCGCGCCGCCCCCGACGTCCCTGCCGCCTCTGGCGTCCCCGCCGGAGGTGTACCGGTCGGCGCGGTCGCTGATGAACTCCAGGGTGTGCCGGAGGACGCCGGCCCGGTCCCGGAAGTGGTAGTAGATCAGCGCGGTGGAGACTCCGGCCTCGGTGGCCAGTTCCTCCATGCGCAAGCCGCGCACTCCTCGCCGGGCTATGACCCGGGCGGCGCCTTCCAGGATGGCGCTTCGGCGGTCCGTCGCCACGTGTGTTCCCCTCCCGTGCGGTCCGAGCCGCCAGTGTCGCATGTTGACTGAAACTTTAGTTAGATGCACGATGCGCCGGTTGCGTCCTCGACTCGCGCCCTTCGTTCCCTCTCGTCGAAAGAGCCCCGCATGTCCGCTCAGCTTCCTGGTGCACAGCCCGCCCACGCGGCGCTGACGGCCGACGACCCGCGAGAGATCGGCGGCTACCGCCTCCAGGCGCGACTGGGCTCGGGCGGCATGGGCGTGGTCTACCTGGCCCACACCCCAGGCGGCCGTCCCATCGCGCTGAAGGCGGTGCGGGAGGAGTTCGCGGGTGATCCCGAGTTCCGGCTGCGCTTCGCGCAGGAGGTGGCCAGTGCCGAGCGCATCCACGGCCTGTTCACCGCGCAGGTGGTCGCCTCGGGCGTGGACGCCCCCACCCCGTGGCTCGCCACCGCCTACGTCCCCGGCCCGTCGCTGCACGAGGTGGTCCGGCGGCACGGCCCGCTCCCGGTGCGTACGGTGCTCATGCTGCTGGCCGGCATCGCCGAGGCGCTGGAGGCGATCCACCGGGCCGGTGTCGTCCACCGCGACCTCAAGCCCGCCAACGTGCTGATCGCGGAGGACGGGCCCCGCGTCATCGACTTCGGCATCGCGCGGGCCGCCGACGCCGTCGCGCTGACCGGGACGGGCCTGCGGATCGGCACCGCCGCCTTCATGGCGCCCGAGCAGGCGCTCGGCGGCCCGGTGTCGCCGGCCACCGACGTCTTCGCGCTCGGCGCCCTCGTCACGTACGTGGTCAGCGGCGAGGCGCCGTTCGGGTCGGGGCCGGAGTCGGCGGCGCTGTACCGGGTGGTCCACGAGGAGCCCGACCTCGCCCGGGTGCCGCAGGACCTGCGTGACGTGACGGCCTGGTGCCTCGCCAAGCGGCCCGAGGACCGTCCGACGCCGGCGGACCTGATCGCGGCCGTCCGCGCCCACCCGCTCGTGGGGCCGAGACCCGAGTTCGGGGAGGGGTGGCTGCCGTGGTCGATCGGCAGCGAGGTGGCGGGACGGGCGGCGCATCCCGCGCCGTCGGCGTGGCCGACGGCGGCGGCGGTGCACGCGCAGCCCACGCTCGCGGCGCCGGCGCCTCCCGGTGTGCCGAGTCCGGCGACGCCCGGTGCGCCGACTCCCGTGGCTGCCGGGGTACGTCCTCCGGGTGGCGTGCCGGTTCAGGGGGCGGGGTCGCCGGTGCGGGACGGCGGCGGGGCTCCCGGTTCTCCCGGGCGCCGGGCGCGGCGGGGCCGGCGGCGTCCGGTGGTGTGGGCCCTCGCCGCGTGCGCGGCCGTCGGTGCGGTTGGTGGCGGGGTGTACCTCCTCGGCCCGCCGTCCGGTCCCGACCCTGCCTCCCCGGCCTCCCCTGCTTCCTATGTCCGGGTCGGCCAGGACGTCACGCTCACCGCCCCGGACGACAGCTACGAGTTCGACCTGGGGGCCCGGAAGGTCGTGCCCACGGACACCGCCCGCTGGTACCTGGCGCGGGACCGGTCGGAGTTCGTCCTGCCCGAGGACAGCGACGCCTTCGTCGCCGAGGGCGGCGAGCTGGGCCCCGCCGACTGCGTCCGGGGCGTCGACACGCAGCCGGTCACCCGGATCGCCTTCGCCGACCTGGCCGACGAGAGGCCCTTCTGCATCCGCGGCGCCGACGGCCGGGACCTCGTCGTCGTGTGGCTCCTGGAGGCCCGGGCCGACGGCGGGCCGGTCACCGCGCTCTTCGAGCACTACCGCCGGGAGTAGGCGGGTGATCCCGTGCGGACAATCCCGTCGAGATCATTGACTGAATTTTCAGTCTGCTGAACGATGGGGGTGACCTTCCTCCCCTCCCTCAGGCAGGAACCCCTCCCATGGACATGCCCCTCACCTCCCGGCGCCGCCTGCTCCACCTCGGCGCGGCGGCCCTGCCGCTCGCGGCCCTCGGTTCGGCGCTCCCCTCGGCGGCCGCCCACGCCACCGCCGGCTCCGCGGCCGCCCCGCTGCGGATGCCCGCCGAGACCGACCGCCACGTGCGCACCTTCATGGCCTGGCCGGCGCTCGCGTCGATCTGGTCCACCGGGCTCGA
The DNA here is from genome assembly GCF_042741435.1 of Streptomyces sp. NPDC058955. Classification (NCBI taxonomy): domain Bacteria; kingdom Bacillati; phylum Actinomycetota; class Actinomycetes; order Kitasatosporales; family Streptomycetaceae; genus Streptomyces; species Streptomyces sp. NPDC058955. The sequence goes on from NZ_JBHYKM010000032.1 coordinate 43,574, forward strand.
CGGCGTCCGCCGCGACATCGCGAGGGTCGCCGACACGATCTCCCGCTACGAGCCGGTCACCGTGCTGGCGCGCCCCTCGCAGGCCGCCGACGCGCGGTACCAGTGCGGAGCGGGGGCGTACTACGGGATCGACATCCTGGAGATCCCCAACGACGACCTCTGGATACGGGACTTCGGCCCCACCTTCGTCGTCGCCCCCGGCGCCGTCGCCGGTGTGGACACCAACTTCAACGGCTGGGGCAAGGCCGGCACCTCGTACGCGCAGCCCTACGCCAACGACGCCCTGGCCGCGGAGGCCCTGCTCGCGCAGTACGGCGTCCCGCGCGTGCGGGCCGGATTCGTCGGCGAGGGCGGTTCGCTGGAGACCGACGGCGAGGGCACCCTCCTCGCCACGGTCAGCTCCCTCGTCAACCCCAACCGCAATCCGGGCATGACGCAGGATCAGGTCGAACAGGCGATGAAGGCGGCGCTCGGCGTCACCAAGGTGATCTGGGTGCCCGGTCTCGCCGGCCAGGACATCACCGACTGCCACATCGACTGCCTGGCCCGCTTCGTCGCGCCCGGGCACGTCATCCTGGACCGGCCCGGTCCCCGTACCGACCCCAAGTGGGTCGCCGTGTACGAGGAGACGAAGCGGATCCTGCAGAGCGCCACCGACGCGCAGGGCCGCCGGCTGACCCTCACCGAGCTCCCCGGCCCGGACCGGCTCAAGATCCGCCGCGGCGGCTCCGGCTTCCTCTCCAGCTACACCAACTACTACACGGTGAACGGCGCCGTGCTCGTCCCCCACTTCGGCGACCCGGACGCCGACGCCGCCGCCCACGCGATCCTCGCGGCCGCGTACCCGGGCCGGAACGTCGTCCAGCTGAACATCGACCACATCGCGAGCGGAGGTGGCGGCATCCACTGCGCCACGCAGTCGCAGCCGGTCGCGCCGCCGGCCGTCTGACCGGACGGCCCGGCCCGCCCCGGACCGGAGCGGGCCGGGCCCGGTAAAGTTCGGGCCATGGCGTCTCGCAGTACTCAGATCCTCGAAGCGGCCGCCCGGGTGATCGCCCGGCGCGGGGTCCGCGGCCTGCGCGTGGAGGAGCTCGCCGCCGAGGCGGGCGTGTCCACCGCGCTGATCTACTACCACTTCAAGGACCGCAACGGGATCCTGCTGAAGACGCTGGAGTTCATCAACGACCGCGCCGAGCGGTACACGACCGAGCGCGACCCGGACGCCGCGCCGCTCAGCCCGCGCGAGGAGCTGGAGCACACGCTGCTGCTGGAGCTCCAGGACACCACCGAGGTCCGGGAGAACAGCACCGCGTGGGGCGAGCTGCGCGCCAGCGCGGTCTTCGACGACGTGCTGCGCGAGGGCCTGACGCGGGCCACGCTGGTCTGGGTCCAGGAGGTCGCCGCGCTGCTCGGCCAGGTCCGGCCGATGGCCCCGGCGGTCGCCCTCGCGGGCGCCGCCGAGCGGCTCACCGCGCTCCTGGAGGGGCTGAGCATGCGCTGGCTCAGCGGCACGCTCCAGATCTCCCACGCCCGGGCCCTGATGAGCGAGGGCATCGACGCGGAGATCGAGCGGCTCGGGCGCCGCTGACGCCCGCTGCCTCACGGCACGGCCGGGGGCGAGGGGCGCGTGCCCCTCGGCTGTCGCTGTCGCTGTCGCTGTCGCTGTCGTCGTCGCCGTTGCCGTTGCTGTGCCGGCAAGCGTCGGCCGCGGTGATCCCGCTTGGCCATGGCCCTCCGCCGCCCGGCGCGGTGGGGTCCCGACCGTACACAGCCTCCTGCCGTTCTCCGGGGGCGAACTCTCCCTGAATTCTTGACTGAAATTTCAGTCAATGCGACAGTGGCCCGCACATCCCCCTGCCACCCACCAGCGAAAGGAAGGGAGGGCGACATGCCTCTGACCCCGACCGAGCGGGACCGGCTGCTGCTCTTCACCGCCGCCGAGCTCGCCCGGACCCGCCTGGGGCGCGGACTGCGCCTCAATGTGCCCGAGGCGACCGCGCTGATCGCCGACACCGTCTGCGAGGCCGCGCGGGACGGCCTCCACCTCGCGGAGGCGCTCGATCGCGGCCGGGGTGTCCTCGGCCCGGACGACGTGCTTCCCGGCGTCACCGACGTCGTCACGGAGATCCAGGTCGAGGCGGTGTTCGAGGACGGCACCCGGCTGGCCGTCATCAGCGCCCCGTTCGGCGCGGTCGAGCACGGCGACGGCGCTCCCGGGGCGGTCCTGCCCCACGCGGACACCGTGCCGGGGCCGGAAGCGGCCCTCACCCTGCGGGTCCGGAACACCGCCCCGGTCCCGGTGAGCGTCACCTCGCACTTCCACTTCTTCGAGGCGAACCCGCGCCTGGACTTCGACCGGGCCGCCGCGTACGGCATGCGGCTCGCCGCCCCTGCCGGCGCGTCCACCCGCTTCGATCCCGGCGCCGCCGTGGACGTCGGCCTCGTCCCGATGGGCGGCGCGCGGATCGCGATCGGCTTCGCGGGGCTGGTCGACGGGTCGCTGGACGCGCCCGGAGCGAAGGAAGAGGCCCTGCGGCGCGCCGCCGCCTGCGGCTACCTCGGAGCGGAAGGCGGGGAGCGATGAGCAGGCCCGGCAGACACGGCGACCACTGCGCGCCCGGCGAGAGCCGGCACATCGACCCGTACGAGTACGCCACCGTGCACGGCCCCCGGGCCGGTGACCGCGTCCGGCTCGGGGACTCCGGGCTGGTCGTCCGGGTCGAGGCCGACTCCCAGAAGCCCGGCGACGAGTTCCTGGCCGGCTTCGGCAAGACCGCCCGCGACGGCCTGCACCTGAAGGCCGCGGCCGTACGTGAGACCTGCGACGTCGTGATCACCAACGTGCTGGTCATCGATGCCGTGCAGGGCATCCGCAAGGTGTCGGTCGGCATCCGCGAGGGCCGGATCCACGCCATCGGGCGGGCCGGCAACCCCGACACCCTCGACGGCGTCGACGTCGTCGTCGGCACCGGTACGACGATGATCCCCGGCGAGGGCCTCATCGCCACCGCCGGCGCGATCGACACCCATGTGCACCTGCTCTCGCCGCGGATCATGGAGGCGTCGCTGGCCAGCGGCGTCACCACGATCATCGGCCAGGAGATCGGGCCCAGTTGGGGCGTCGGGGTCAACTCCCCGTGGGCGCTGCGGCTCGGGTTCGGCGCCTTCGACGCCTGGCCGGTCAACATCGGCTTCCTGGCCCGGGGTTCCGCCTCCCACGAGGCGCCCCTGGTCGAGGCGCTCGCGGAGGGCGGTGCCTGCGGTTTCAAGGTGCACGAGGACATGGGCGCCCATACGCGTGCCCTGGACACGGCCCTGCGGGTGGCGGAGGAACACGACGTACAAGTGGCTTTGCACAGCGACGGGCTGAACGAGTGCCTGTCGGTGGAGGACACCCTGGCCGTCCTGGAGGGGCGGACGATCCACGCCTTCCACATCGAGGGCTGCGGGGGTGGGCATGTGCCCAATGTGCTGAAGATGGCGGGCGTGCCGAACGTCATCGGCTCCTCCACCAACCCGACCCTGCCGTTCGGCCGTGACGCGGTGGCCGAGCACTACGGGATGATCGTCTCCGTCCACGCGCTCAAGACCGACCTGCCGGGCGACGCCGCGATGGCGCGCGACCGGATCCGGGCCGGGACGATGGGCGCGGAGGACGTCCTGCACGACCTCGGCGCGATCGGGATCACCTCCTCCGACGCGCAGGGGATGGGCCGGGCGGGGGAGACCGTACGCCGGACCTTCGCCATGGCCGGCAAGATGAAGGCCGAACTGGGCCCGCTGGACGGCGACGGTCCCGGGGACGACAACGCGCGCGTCCTGCGCTACCTCGCCAAGCTCACCATCAACCCGGCGATCGCCCACGGCCTCGCCCACGAGGTCGGGTCGATCGAGGTCGGCAAGATGGCCGACATCGTGCTCTGGCGTCCGCCGTTCTTCGGCGCCAAACCGCAGATGGTCATCAAGAACGGCTTCCCCGCCTACGGCGTCACGGGCGATCCCAACGCCGCCACCGACACCTGCGAACCGCTCGTCCTGGGGCCGCTGTTCGGCGCCCACGGCGCCGCGCCCGCCGAACTGTCCGTCGCCTTCGTGAGCGCCGCGCACGCCGCCCGGGCCGTCTTCGGCTCCGCCGGCTCGCCGGACGGCCTGCCGCCCACCCGCCGCAGGCGCGTGGCCGTACGGGGCACCCGGGGCATCGGCCCGGCCGACCTGGTGCGCAACGCCCGCCTCGGGCAGGTGGACGTCGACGCGCGCACCGGTCTGGTCACCCTCGACGGCGATCCGATGCGCTCGGAGCCCGCCCAGCGGGTCTCCCTGAGCCGCCTCTACTTCCTCTGAGGCGCACCCGCTTTCTCCCCGCACGTTGCCCGCTCCCTCCCCGCACCGACCCCGTCCCGAAAGCCGTGTCCGCGCTCTTGACTGAATTTTCAGTCGAGAGGAGGATGCTGTGCACACCGCGTACCCGTCCCCACGCTCGCGCCAGGCAGAGCCGGCGCCGCCGACGGGTACTTCTGGCGAACGAAGAGAGACCCGTGATGACTGCATTCCGTATGCCTGCCGAGTGGTCCGAGCACGAGGCGTGCCTCATGGCCTGGCCCGTCCGCGAGGACCTGTGGGGCAGCGTGCTGGACGACGTCAAGGAGGAGTACGCGAACGTCGCCCGCGCGATCGCCGGGTTCGAGCCCGTCACCATGGTCGCGCCGCCCGGCCACGGCGACGAGGCCCGGGCACGGTGCGGCGACGGCGTCACCGTCGTCGAGCTGGCGCAGGACGACTCGTGGTTCCGCGACTCCGCCCCGCTCTTCGTCCTCGACGGCGACGGCCGCCGCGCCGGCGTGGACTTCCGCTTCAACGCCTGGGGCCGCAAGCACCACCCGTACGACTCCGACGACCGCGTCGGCGCGCTCCTCCTGGAGCACCTGGGCGTCGAGCGCATCGCCTCCGGCATGGTCCTGGAGGGCGGCGCGATCACGGTCGACGGCGAGGGCACCCTGATCACCACCGAGCAGTGCCTGCTCCACCCCAACCGCAACCCCGGCCTCACCCGCGAGCAGATCGAGGCCGAGCTGAAGGACCGGCTCGGCGTGGAGAAGGTGATCTGGCTGCCGTACGGCGGTCTGCTCGACACCGAGACCGACGGGCACGTCGACGGCGTCTGCGCCTTCGCCGCCCCCGGCACCGTCGTGGTCTCCCTGCCCGACGACCCCGACCACCCGGACCACGCCCGGATGCGCGCCAACCGCGCCGTCCTGGAGTCGACCCGTGACGCCCGCGGCCGCCGCCTGGAGATCGTCGACGTGCCGCAGACCGCCTTCGCCGCCATGCCGGACGGCGAGGTCGAGGTCTCGTACCTCAACTACTACGTGGCCAACGGCGGCGTCGTCGTCCCCGTGGCCGGGCTGCCCCAGGACGAGGCCGCGCTCGCGGTGATCGCCACGGCGTACCCCGGGCGCGAGGTCGTGCCGGTGCGCGCCGTCGCGATCGCCTACGGCGGCGGCGGAGTCCACTGCATCACCCAGCAGGTGCCGGCCGTCGGCGCCACCGCGTAGGCCGGCCCCCCCCCGGGCCCGACCGCACCGGACCCGCGGCGCCTCGTGCCGGGCGCCCCGTACCGAATCCGCCCCCTCCCCGACGACAGACCCCCGCTCCTCCCGAGTCCGCCGCCGACGGGTCGGCCCCGCGACCCGTCAGTCCCGTCACCCTCACGGAAAGACAGCGCGACGATGACGACAGCTCCCTCCCCGCGTCGCAGACGCTCCTCCGGCCGCCGCGGCCGGACCGCCGCCGCGACCGCGGTCCTCTCCGCCCTCGCCCTCCTCGCGGCCTGCTCAGGGCCGCCCAAGGGCGGCGCGAGCGGCGTCGAGGCCCGGCTCTCCGCCTCCACGCCCCCCGCCCGCGCCGAGATCGACTCCTTCACCTGGGCGCTCTACGCCGAGCCCCCCACCCTCGACTACACGGTCGCCTTCGACTACCCGCAGAACACCGTCCTGGCCAACGTGTGCGAGAGCCTCATGCGGTGGACGCCCCAGCTCACCGTCGAACCGGGGCTCGCCCGCAAGGCGGCCAACCCGGACCCGCTCACCTGGGTCTACGACCTGCGGTCCGGCGTACGCTTCCACGACGGACGGACGATGACCGCCGACGACGTCGTCTTCAGCCTCGGCCGGCAGACCGACCCCAGGAACGCCGCGGCCTGGGCGCAGGTCTTCCAGAACGTCGCCTCGATCCGTGCGACCGGCCCCCTCCAGGTCACCGTCCGCCTCAAGCGGCCCGACTCCCAGTTCCCGCAGTACATGGCCACCGCCGCCGGCGTCGTCGCCTCGAAGGCGGGTGTCCGGGCGGCGGGCAAGGACTACGGCACCACCGGAGGCCTCGCCTGCACCGGCCCCTTCGAACTCGGCGCCTGGCAGAAGGGGCAGTCCATCGAGCTGAAGCGGTTCGACGGCTACCGGGGCACCCGGGCCAAGGCGAAGAAGGTCGTCCTCCGCGTCCTCACCGACCCCTCCGCCCGCACCAACGCCATGCTCAGCGGCGAGGTCGACGGCGGCTACCTCATCCCCACCGAGAGCTACGCCCGGCTCAGGGACAGCGGCGTCGGCACCCTGTACTTCGGCGAGGGCCTCAGCACCGTCAACGTCAACGTCACGAACATGAAGGGCGTGCTCGGCGACGTCCGGGTCCGCCGCGCGCTCTCCCTCGCCCTCGACCGCTCCGGCTTCGTCAAGGCCGGACTCGGCGGAGCCGGCACCGTCACCGGCTCCCTGACCACCCGCGCCGCCTGGGGCGCCGCACCCGAGAGCGCCCTCAAGGCGGCCTTCGACGGGCTGCCGCCCACCGAGCCGGACCTCGCGAAGGCCGAGGCCCTGATCAAGGAGGCCGGAGCCACCGGCAAGACCCTGACCATGGTCACCAGCCCCATCGGCCAGGACGTCTCGCTCCTCGCCACCGCCGTGCAGGCGGCCGGCACGCGGATCGGCCTCGACATCCGCCTCAAGACGGTCTCCCCGAACGCCTTCACCGCGCTCTTCACCGACGCCGAGGCACGCGAGGGCGTCGACATGTTCCCCCTCACGATCTACAACTCGATCACCGACCCGCTCGACCTCCTCACCAACTTCAGGACCGGCGCGTACCTCAACTACGCGGGCCACAGCGACGCGCGGTACGACGCCCTCGTCGACCGGGCCGCGGCCACGTACGAGCCCGCCGAACGCGCGCGGATCGAGGCCGAGCTGAACCGGATCGCCGCCGAACGGTTCCTGTGGATCCCCGTCGCCGAGTGGCCCACCTCGGTCTTCCTCAACAAGCGGATCACCGGCGCCCCCACGACCATCTCCTACATGTACGGGCCGTGGGCCGCCTCCGTGGGGGCGGCGCAGTGAGCTTCCTCCGCTTCGCCGTACGGCGCGTGGCGGAGATGGCCGCGACGCTGCTCGCCGCCTCCTTCGTGGTCTTCGGCGCCCTCTACCTCGCGCCGGGCAGCCCGGCGAGCTTCCTGCTCGCCGGCCGCGGGGCGCCCCCCCCGGCGCGGGGCGCCCGCCAACCCCCCGACCACCCCCGCGCCCCCCCCACCCCCCCGCGCCCCCACAGGCGGGCGGGGGCGGGACCACGC
>NZ_JBHYKM010000032.1:51198-69302 GCF_042741435.1 Streptomyces sp. NPDC058955
GCCACGCTCGGGGCCCCCCCCCCCCCCCGCCCCCGCGGGCCGCCCCCCGCGCCAGCGCCCCGAGCCCCCCCCCGCTCGGCCTCGCCCGAGGCGCTGGCCGCGATCAACGCCCAGTACCACCTGGACGACCCCTTCGCCGTCCGGTACCTGAGCTGGCTCGGGGACATGGTCCAGGGCGACTTCGGGCGCTCCCTCACCTACCGCACCGACGTCTCGCGCCTGCTGGCCGACCGGCTGCCGACCACCCTGCTCCTGATCGGCATGGCGCTCGTCGTGGTCGTGGTCGTGGGCCTGTTCCTCGGCCGGCTCTCCGCCGTCCGCGGCGGTGCCACCGACACCGCCGTCCTGGTCGGCACGACCTTCGCCGTCGGCACCCCGTCGTTCGTCGCCGCCGTGCTGCTCCAGGGCGTGTTCGCCGTGAAGCTGGGCTGGTTCCCCAGCAGCGGCGCCGGCGACGGCCTCCTCGACCGGGTCCGGCACCTGACCCTGCCCGCGATCGCCCTCGCGCTCTACCTGATCGGCATGCTCGCCCGCGTCACCCGCTCCGCCATGCGCGAAGCCCTCGACAGCGAGCACGTCACGGTCGCCCGCAGCCGGGGCGTCCCCGAGCGCCAGGTGATCCGCCGCCACGTCTTCCGCAACGCGCTGGGCACCGTCCTCACCACCGGCGGACTCGTCGTCTCCACCCTGCTCGTCTGCACGATCCTCGTGGAGACCGCCTTCAGCATCGGCGGCGTCGGCCAGCTCCTGGAACTGTCCACCTCGACCAAGGACTTCCCGACCGTCCAGGCCATCTCCCTGATCATCGTCGCTCTCTTCATGTCCGTGAACCTGATCGTCGACCTGCTGCTGCCGCTGGTCGACCCGCGGATCACGCTCGGGACGAGGAGCTCCTCCGCATGACCGCCGTCCTCACGCGCCGGCCCGGCCTCGCCCGGCTCCGCACCACCCGGTCCCCGCTCCACCTGCTCTGCCTCGGGTTCGTCGGCCTCGTCACCGCCGCCGCCCTGCTCGCGCCCTGGATCGTCCCGCACGACCCGCACGCGGTCGACCTCGGCAACGCGCTCGCGGGCCCCTCCGCCGCGCACCCGCTCGGTGTCGACGCCGCCGGCCGCGACACCCTCTCCCGGCTGCTGCTCGGCGCCCGCACCTCCCTCCTCGGGCCGCTCGGCGTCGTGCTCTTCTCCACCCTCGCCGGCCTCGCGATCGGCATGGCGGCCGCCTGGCGGGGCGGCTGGCTCGACTCCGTCCTCTCCCGCTCCACCGAACTCGTCTTCGCGTTCCCCGGCATGCTGCTCGCGATCCTGATCATCTCGATCCACGGCGAGGGGCTGCTCGCCCCCGTCGTCGCGCTGTCGCTCGCCTACCTGCCGTACGTCAGCCGGCTCACCCGCTCGCTCGTCCTCGCCGAACGCGCCCGCCCCTACGTCAGCGCCTACCAGGTCCAGGGCCACTCGGCGCTCCAGATCTGTCTGCGCCACATCCTGCCCAACATCGCCCCCGTCGTCCTCGCCCAGTCCACCATCAACTTCGGCTACGCGCTCATGGACCTGGCCGGCCTGTCCTTCCTCGGCCTCGGCGTCCCCGCCCTCACCCCGGACTGGGGCCGCATGGTCTTCGACGGACAGACCGCGATCCAGCACGGCTACCCGCTCTCCGCGGTGCTGCCCTGCGTGTTCATCGTGCTGACCGTCGTCGCCTTCAACGTCGTCGGCGAACGCTGGGCCGACCGCGTCGCCAGGAGAGACCGATGACCCCCACGAGACCCCCGCACGCCCTCGACGTCCAAGGACTGCGGGTGACGCTGCCCGGCACCGCCCGCCCCGTCCTCGACGGCGTCGACCTGCACGTCGCCCCCGGCGAGACCGTCGCCCTCGTCGGCGAGTCCGGCTCCGGCAAGTCCCTCACCTCGCGCGGCGCGCTCGGCCTGCTGCCGCCCGGCGCCGCCGTCGAGGGCCGGATCCGGGTCCGCGGCCACGACGTGCTCGCCCTGAAGGCGGAGCAGCTGCGCGCCCTGCGCACCGACACCGTCGCCATGATCTTCCAGGACCCCCGGGCCGCCCTCAACCCGATGCGCCGCATCGGCGACTTCCTCACCGAGGGCGTCACCCTCACCCGGACCCTGGACCGGGCCGACGCCACCGCCCGCGCCGTCGAACTCCTCCGCGCCGTCGGCCTGGACGACTCCGCGCTGCGCAAGTACCCCGGCCAGGTCTCCGGCGGCATGCTGCAACGCGTCATGATCGCCGCCGCGCTCATGGGCGACCCCGAGCTGCTCCTCGCCGACGAGCCCACCACGGCGCTCGACGTCACCACCCAGGCCGAGGTCATCGCCCTCCTCGCCGAACTGCGCGCCCGCTTCCGCACCGGACTGCTCCTCGTCACCCACGACCTCGACCTGGCCGCGGCCGTCAGCGACCGGGTGTACGTCATGTACGCCGGCCGGATCGCGGAGAGCGGCCCCGCCGAGGCCCTCTTCGCCCGGCCCCGGCACCCGTACACCGCCGCCCTGCTGGCCTCCACGCCCCGCCTCGAAGCCCCCGGCGGCCGGCTCGCCGCCATCGACGGCCAGCCCCCCGACCTCCGGCACGCCCTGCCCGGATGTCCGTTCGCCGCCCGATGTCCCCTCGCCACGGAGCTCTGCGCGCAGCGGGCGCCCGAACCGAGGCCGGCGCCCGGCCTTCCGGACCACCGTGCCGCCTGCCACCACACCGACCGGCTCGAAGGGAGCCCCGTCGATGCCTGAACCCGTCCTGGAGGCCGCCGGCCTCCACCGCGCCTACGGGAGCGTCCAGGCCGTCGACGACGTCTCCTTCACCCTCCCCGAAGGCGGATCCCTCGGCATCGTGGGGGAGTCCGGCTCCGGGAAGACCACCACCGCCCGCATCGTCGTCGGCCTGGAGCGGGCCGACGCCGGAGAGGTACGGATCCGGGGCCGGGCCCGGACGGCGGGCCGCGGCCGGGCCCGGCGCCTGGCCCGCGCCCGCGAGGTGCAGATGGTCTTCCAGGACCCCTACCTCTCCCTCGACCCCCGCACCAGCGTGGAACAGGTGCTGCGCGAGACGCTGCGCCTGCACTTCCCCGGCACCGACCACGACCGGCGCGTCCGCGAACTCCTCGACCAGGTCGGGCTCGGCACCCGGGCCGCCGACGCCCGCCCCCGGCAGCTCTCCGGCGGCCAGCGCCAGCGGGTCGCCATCGCCCGCGCCCTCGCCGTCGAACCGGCCGTGCTCGTGCTCGACGAGGCGGTCGCCGCCCTCGACGTCTCCGTCCAGGCCCAGATCCTCAACCTGCTCGCCGACATCCGCGAACAGACCCGGATCGGCTATCTGTTCATCACCCACGACCTCGGTGTCGTCCGCTCCGTCACCGACGACGTCATCGTCATGCGCCGGGGCCGCGTCGTCGAGGCCGGCCGCACCGCCGAGGTGCTGGCCGCGCCCGAACACCCCTACACCCGGCTGTTGTTGGACTCCGTTCCCCGGCCCGGCTGGGACCCGGCCGCGATCGCGGCCGCCCGCCGCGCCCTCTGATCGGGCGGGCGTCGACGACGAAATCCGTACCGAAAATTCAGTCAATTCCTTGGGTTCGAAGGATTGACTGAAATTTGAGTCAGTTCCTACGGTGTCTGCATCCGGCGGCGCCCGCGCACCGCAGGGCCCGCCGGATTCGTGACAGCACCCGTGAACAGGAGCCCGCATGGGGCCAGTTGCCTCGCAGACGCATGAACCCGCCCCCCTCGCCGGGATCGAGCAGCACTCGATCGACTGGGTGCCCCTCTCGGAGCGGCACGGCAAGCCGTCGGACGTGGGAGCCATCTGGTTCGTCGGCAGTCTCAACCTCACCGGCCTGGCGACCGGCGTCGTGACCCTCTCGCTCGGGGCCTCGCTGGTCTGGACGGTCGTCGCCACCGTCCTCGGCTCCCTTTTCGGCACCTTCTTCATGGCCTTCCACTCGGCCCAGGGGCCGCAGCTGGGGCTTCCCCAACTCGTGCAGTCCCGGCCCCAGTTCGGCTACCTGGGTGCCGCGCTCACGGTCTGGGTGTTCGCCCTGGTGAACTACGTCGCCTTCAACACCTCCGACGCGCTGCTCTCCGGTCAGGCCATGAACCTGCTCACCGGGATGCCGAACACCGTCGGCTACCTCCTGGCCGCCGGGATCGCGACCGTGATCGCCCTCTTCGGGTACGAGTGGATCCACCGCATCAACGGCTGGCTCACCTGGCCGTTCGTCGTGATCACCGCGGCCGTCACGGCCGCCGCCCTGTTCGGCGGCGGCCTGCCGGACGGCGTCTGGGAGGCGGGTCCCTTCGAACTCGCCCCGTTCATGCTCGTGTTCGTCTTCGTCGCCGGATTCCAGCTGGGCTGGGCGCCGTACGTCTCCGACTACTCGCGCTACCTCAGACCCGACGTCCCGGTCCGCAGCACGTTCTGGTGGACCTACCTGCCGAGCGCGGTCTCCGGCATCTGGGTCTTCGTCCTCGGCGCCGTCGTCTCGGCCGGCGCCCCCGAGGGCACCGACCCGGTGTCCGCCCTCAAGCTGGCGGCGGACCGCCTCTTCGACGGCTTCGGCACCGTCGCGGTCGTCGTCCTGCTGGTCGGACTGCTCTCCATCATGGCGATCAACCAGTACGGCGGCAGCCTGACCATGATCTCGATCATGGACTCGTTCCGCCCGGTGAAGCCGACGCGGACGCTCCGGATCGCCACCATCGGCATCATGCTGGCCGCCGTCGGCACCGTCTCCACCCTCGTCGGCATCGACCAGTTCAACTGGTTCTTCGCCAACGTCGTGGTGGTCCTGACCTACCTCTTCATCCCGTGGACGGCCATCAACCTGGTCGACTTCTTCTTCGTCCGGCGCGGCCAGTACGTCGTCAAGGAGATCTTCAACCCCCGCGGGATATACGGCCGGTGGGGCTGGCGCGGCAACCTCGCCTACGCGATCGGCCTCGTCTGCATGGCCCCCTTCATGGTCATCACCGGCCTCTTCGTCGGCCCCGTGGCGCGGATGCTCGGCGGGGTGGACTGCTCCCTCCTCGTCGGCCTCCCCGTGGCCGGCGGCTTCTACTGGGCCTTCGCCCGGAGCCTCGACCTGGCCGCCGAACGCCGGTTGGTCCGGGAGGAGGGGCTCCTGGACCGACTCCACTGACCGCGCCGCCGCGCAGGGACCCGCACCCGTACCCGTACCTGCACCCGTACCCCCGCCATTCCCGCGTACCGAACCCCGCAGAGAAGGAGCACCACGTGAAGAACGCACACGACGGCGACCGACCGGGCCTCAGCCGCAGATCCCTCCTCGCCCGCACCGGAGCGGTCGCGGCCGCCCTCGCGGCGGGACCGGTCCTCGGCGCCCAGCCCGCGAGGGCCGCGTCCTGGCGCGTGCCGGGAGAGGACGAGACGCACCGCAGGACCTGGATGGCCTGGCCGTCCAGCTACACGATCTGGGGCAGCACCCTCGCCAAGATCCAGGCCGACATCGCCAAGCTCGCCCGGGAGATCGCCAAGTTCGAGCCCGTCATCATGTGCGCGGACGGCTCCACCGCCGCCTCCCAGGCCAGGAGCGCCTGCGGCTCCACGGTCACGGTGATCGGCTCCATCCCGGTCTCCGACTGCTGGATGCGCGACACCGGTCCGCTGTTCCGCGTCGACGACGCCGGCGGCCTCGACTCCTTCGGCCTGAACTTCAACGCCTGGGGCGAGAACGCCACCCGCTTCTACGGCATCCCCGCCTCCGCCTACGACAAGGACCGCGTCGTCGCCCAGCGGGTGGCCGCCTACACGGGCGTCCCGTTCGCCGAGTCGTCCGTCGTCGGCGAGGGCGGCGGAGTGGAGTACGACGGCGACGGCACCCTGATGGCCACCGAGAGCTGCTGGGTGAACTCCAACCGCAACCCCGGCAGGACCCGCGCCCAGATCGAGGCGGAGCTGCTCGCCCGCTTCGGCGCCTCCAAGATGATCTGGTTGCCGGGCGTCACGGGACAGGACGTCACCGACGGGCACATCGACGGCACCGCCCGCTACATCAGGCCCGGCGTCGTCATGGTGCAGCTCGCCGGAGCCGTCCGCCCGGACGTCTGGACCGAGAACGCCCGGGCCATGCGCGATGTCCTGGTCAACGCCACCGACGCCCGGGGCCGCCGCCTCCAGGTCCTCACCATCGAGGGCCCCGACACCCTGCCCCGCGTCCCCTCCGGCCGGCAGGCGGAGTTCCTCAGCTCCTACATGAACTGGACGGTGACCAACGGCGCGATCATCACCACCCAGTTCGGCGACACCGCCAAGGACGCGGCGGCGAGATCGGCCATCTCCGCCGCCTACGGCCGCCCCGTCGTCCAGCTCAACCTCGACAACCTCTACGGCAACGGCGGCGGAGGCGCCCACTGCGTCACCATGCAGGAACCCAGCCGCTGAGCCGGGTCGGACGCCGTCACAACGGCCGCCCGGTCGCGCGCGTGCGCGTGCCCGGGCGGCCGCCCACCCGGCGGGACCTCAGGGCGCACCCAGGGTCCTGGCGAAGAGCCGGGACAGGACGGGCACGTGATAGTGGGCCGGGCCGGCGGTCATGAGCAGTCCGGCGTCGATCAGGCCCTCCAGCAGGTCCTCCGCCCGGGGGAGGGGCCGGCCGAGGAGGGCCGCGGACTCGGCGAGGGACAGGAACGGGTTCGCGGACGCACTCAGCAGCCGGAAGGCACGCGCCTGCTCCGCCTCCAGGCCGGTGTAGCCGCGTGCGATGACGGGAGCCACCGCCAGATCACCCGCCCGAAGCTCCGTCCGCACGCGGCCACCACGAACCGGGCGGCGTCCCGTTCGGGCGCCACCCGTGTCTCGCCGACGATCCGCGTGAAGAGACCGAGCGCTTCCTCCGGGGACATCACGTCGAGTTCCATCAGGCGCGCGCCGGCGAGGTCGATCATCCTCCGGTGCGAGGTGACCAGCACGCCGCAGCCCTCGGACGCGGGCAGCAGCCGTCTGACCTCCGCCGCGGTCCGGGCGTGGTCCAGCAGCACCAGGACGCGTCGGCCGTCCAGCACGGAGCGGTACAGCGCGGAGCGCCCGTCGAGGCCGGGGGGTATGTCGGGCCCGGCCACCCCCAGCGTGCGCAGCGCCGTGTCGAGTGCGGCGGCCGGCGGCTGTTGCCGCGGGTCGACGTAGAGCCGGCCGTCGGGGAAGGCGTGGCGGACCGCCTGTCCGACCTGCAGCGCCAGGGACGAGGTGCCGACGCCCGCGATGCCGGAGACGGGTCACGCGGGCGGCCGCGGAGCCGTCCCGCGTGAGGGGCCCGGTCGTGGTGGGATCAGGCCGTCGGGCGGGACCAGTGGTGCCAGGGCTGGGCCTCGATCCAGCGGGCGACCGGGGTGAGGCGGAGGCCGAAGGCGGTCTCCACGTCGGCCGGGGGCGGGGCGAGCAGGTCGGGCGTCCGGTCCGAGGCGGCGTAGTGGTAGACGCCGGCCACGCCGGCGGCGGCGTCGGGGCCGATCGCCCGGCCCAGGGCCTCCTCGAAGGCCGCGACCTCCAGGGGCCGGTAGGCGACCTCGTGGCCGAGCGCGCGCCCGAAGGCGGCGGCCAGTTCGGGGCCGGTGAGCACGTCGGCGCCGCCGACGTTCTGGATCCGTCCCGCGGGCACGTCCTCGTCGAGGGCGCGGGCGGCGACGCGGGCGAGGTCGGCGTGGGACATCCAGGCGACCTTCCGGTCGGCGGGGAGGGGATAGGCGAGGACGCCGTCGTCGACGAGGGCCGGGCCGTGCCAGGGGCTGAAGAGGTTCTCCAGATAGACCGGGGGCCGTACGACCACGACGGGGACCCCGCCGTCGAGCAGGATCCGCTCGGCGCGGCGGCGGGTCTCGAAGCCGGCGTACGCGGTGGTCTCGGCCGGGAGCGGGGTGTTGGCGTTGTAGACCAGGCGGCGGACGCCGGCCTCGTGGGCGGCCTCCGCGAGGGTCCGGGCGTAGCCGGCCACGGTCTCGGGGTCGTACTCCAGCGGCATCGTGACGATGGCGTGGGTGACGCCCTCGAAGGCGGCGCGCAGCGCCTCGGGGTTGCTGAGGTCGCCGAGGACGGGCGTGACGCCGGCCGGGAGGGCCGCGGCCTTCGCCCCGTCCCGGACGAGCCCGCGCACGTCGTGCCCGTCGGCGGCGAGCCGCCGCGCCACGGCGCCGCCCTGGAAGCCGTTGGCCCCGGTCACGAGGACGTGCTTGCGATGCTCCGGCGTCATGGCGTGCCTTTCCTGAAGGGGTGCGGTGAGGGACGGCGCGCCGTGCGGAGGGACGCGCGCCGGAAGGTCCGGCCCCCAGCGTTCCCGGCGCGCTGGATACGATCAATGAATCAGGAGCCGAATCGCTTCAAGGATCGTCCGTGCCGGATGACGTGCTGACCGCCCTGCTGCGGCCGCTGCGGCTGATCGACGTCTTCCACAGCGTGTGGGAGGCGGGCGGGGCCTGGGGGGTGCGGGGGCACCAGGACAGCTGCGCGATCCTGCACCACATGGTCCGGGGCGGCTGCGTGATGTCCTTCGAGGACGGTTCGGAGCCGGTCGAGCTGGACGAGGGGGATCTCGCGCTCTTCCCGCACGGCACCGCCCATACCTTCTCCGCCGGGCACGGAGCGCCCACCACCCCGCTGTCGGCGCTGGTGCCGAGCGTGCGCCCAGGAGCGTCCGGGCAGGTCAGGGTGGGGACGGCACCGTACGACACCCGGATGCTCTGCGCGAGCCTGCGCCACGGCCCGGTGACCGAGCCGGGGCTCTACGGCGGGCTGCCCCGGATCATCGTGCTGCGCCGGCCCATGCTGGAGGACGAGCCGCTGCTGATGTCCACGCTGGCCGCGCTCCCCGCGGAGATCGCCCGGACCGCGCCGGGCGCCCGGCTGGTGGCGCTGCGAGCCTTCGAGACGGTCTTCGTGTTGTCCCTGCGGATCGCGCTGGCCCGGCAGCCGACGGAGGACTCGCCGACGCTGCGGGCCCTGCGCCACCCGGGCATCGGCAAGGCGCTGGCGGCGATCCACGGCGCGTACGCCGAGCCGTGGACGGTGGAGACGCTGGCCGGGGAGGCGGGCATGTCGCGCTCGGTCTTCGCGCAGCGGTTCCGGGAGCTGGTGGGCGAGCCGCCGATGCGGCACCTCACGGCGCGCCGGCTCCAGGAGGCGAAGCGGCTGCTCTCGGACACCCGGGTGGCACAGCAGGACATCGCGCGGCGCGTGGGCTACCGCAGCCCGGTCGGTTTCCACCTGGCGTTCCGCAAGGAGTACGCCATGACGCCGGGCGCCTTCCGCGCCCGGCGGGAGGAGGCGCCGGACCGCGGCCCGTCGGGGTAGCGGGGGAGCGGGGCCGCGGCCGGCTCACGGCGCCGGCCTCCGTCCCTGGTCGGGCCGGGCGGAGGCGCTCGCTCGGCGGCCTGTACGCGGCGTACGCGCGTTCGGCTAACCTGGCTGTACCGGGCGGGCCTGGCCCGGTGCGCCAGGCCCGGGTTCCGGAGCCGCCCCGGTGGAGGCGGGGGACGGAACAGGCGGAGGCGGAGCGAAGGTGAAGGACGGAGACCGGGCGGGCGCCCGCCGTGGGCCCGCCGTGACGGGACGCGCGGCACGGGCGACGGGGCCCACGGGCCTCTGCGCGGCGAACCGGACGGGGCGCCGTGGATAAGATCGCGCTCACGGCCGCCGGGCTGTACGTCATCGTGCTCCTCCGGGCCGGAGGGACCTTCGCCGTCGGCTGGCTGGCCGGCGCCGGTGCCCGGCGCAGCAGGTTCGCCGGGCGGATCTCCTCCGCCCGCTTCCAGCGCGCCGAACGGGCGATCCAGCGCTGGGGCGCGCCGGTCGTCGCCGTCTCCTTCCTGACGGTCGGCTTCCAGACCGCCGCCAACTTCCTCGCCGGCAGCATGCGCATGCCGCTGCCGCGCTACCTTCCCGCGCTGTTCGTGGGGGGAGCCGCCTGGGCGCTGGTCTACGCGACGGCCGGGCTCGGCGTCCTCGCCGTGCTGTCGCGGCTCTTCGCCGAGCGGACGGCGCTCGGGGTGGCCGCGGTGGCGGTCCTCCTCCTCGGGGTGTGCGGCGCGGTGCTGTACGGCCGGCGGAGGGCGGCGCGGTCCCGCCGCGCCGCCGAGCCCTCCGAGTGATTCCGGTTCCCGCGTAGTCCGGTCGTCCCTTCTTCAGCGGTGGCTCAAAACGCCTGCCACGCAAGGGGGTTACGGGTGCGCGGTGGGGCGCGTGGTGGTGCGGGAGGTCTCGACATGGTCACAAGCGGGGGAGGGTGGCACGAGAACCGTTAGGCGTGCCTTACCTAAGTTGTATGGTGGCGCGGTCGGTTCCGGCGACGGGAGGAAAGGGGGTGTCCCCATGAGCGATGTCCGCCTCGTGGCGAGTGATCTGGACGTCGGGCACGGCGGGCGCACCGTACTGAAGCGGGTGGGCCTGTCCTTACGGAGCGGTGGGATCACCGTCCTCGTCGGGCCCAACGGGTGCGGAAAGTCGACCCTGTTGCGCACCGTGGCCGGCCTGTTGCCGCCGCTCGCGGGCGAGGTGCGGATCGACGGCGAGCCACTGGGCTCCCTCGGCCGCCGCGCCCTCTCCCAGCGCCTCGCCTTCCTTCCCCAGTCCTCCCAGTCGCCCGCAGGGGTGACGGTCCGTGAGCTCGTCCGCCACGGCCGGTACGCCCACCGCGGCGCCCTCGCCCGGCACACCGCCGAGGACACCGAGGCCATCGACTGGGCCCTCGACGTCACCGACGCGCGCCCCCTGGCCGACCGGCGGCTCGACGAACTCTCCGGCGGCGAACGCCAACGCGCCTGGCTGGCCATGGTGTTGGCGCAGCGCGCCGACATCCTCCTGCTCGACGAGCCCACCACGTACCTCGACATGCGGCACCAGTTCGACGTGCTCGACGTGGTGCGCCGACTGGCCCGCGAGTACGGCATCGCCTGCGGTGTGGTCCTGCACGACCTGATGCAGGCGGCGGCCTACGCCGACGAGGTCGTCGTGGTCGCCGACGGCGGCGTCGCGGCGGCCGGCGCCCCCGGCGACGTCCTCACCCCCGAGGTCATCGAACGCGCCTTCGGGCTGCGCGTCCATGTCGTCCGCGACCCCGCGACCGGACACCTCGCCTGCTTCCCCCGGCGGTCCGAGGCCCCGGCCGCCCCCTGAGTCCAGGCGCACCTTCCCCGCGCGGCGGCTCCGCCGACCGCGGCTTTCCGCACGGCCCGCGCACCCGGGCACGTCCCGCACACACGGAAGAGAGACACCATGCAGAGAATGCTGCGCGCCCTCGTCACGGGCGGCGCCGCCCTCGCCCTCGCGCTGACCGCGGCCGGCTGCGGATCCGGCACGGTCGGCGAGTCCAACGACGGCTCGTCGGGCGGGAAGGCGGCCGGGGACACCACCACCGGGGCCATCACCATCGACACCGCCCAGGGCGAGGTCTCGCTGGACAAGCCCGCCGCGAAGGTCGTCACCCTGGAGTGGACGTACGCCGAGGAGCTCGTCGCCCTCGGCGTGGCCCCGGTCGGCAACGCGGACAACAAGGGCTACGCCACCTGGATCACCGCCGAGGGCGCCGACCTGCCGGCCCAGGTGACCGACGTCGGCAACCGCAACGAGCCGAGCCTGGAGAAGATCAAGGCGCTCCAGCCCGATCTGATCGTCATCGACGACGACCGCTCCAAGGCCAACCTCAAGCAGCTCCAGGCCATCGCGCCCGTCCTGTCGTTCACGTACACCACCAAGCCCCAACTGGCCACGATGAAGAAGAACTTCGCCGAACTGGCCAAGGCCGTCGGCAAGGAGTCCGAGGCCGCCGAGGTGACCGCCCGGATCGACACCAAGGCCGCCGACCTCAAGGGCCGGCTCGACAAGGCGGGCAAGAGCGGCCTGAAGTACGCCCTCGCGCAGGGCTTCACCGCCAACGGCGCCGCCTCGATCCGGATGCTCGGCGACGACGCCATCTCCGCCCAGGTGCTGAACCTGGCCGGGCTGAAGAACGGCTGGAAGGGCCAGGCCGACGCCTGGGGCCTCACCACCGTCGGCGTCGAGGGCCTCACGCAGGTGGACAAGGACGCCACCTTCCTCTACGTCGCCGCCGCCAACGACAACCCGTTCGCCGGCGACCTCGCCGGCAACGCGGTCTGGAAGGGCCTGGACTTCGTCAAGAGCGACAAGGCGCTCCCGCTCGACCCCGGCACCTGGCTCTTCGGCGGACCGCTCTCCGCCCAGCACGTGCTCGACGAGACCGGCAAGGCCCTGAAGGTCTGATGGTCGCGGAAGGACTGAAGGCCGCCGCTCCGGCCTGTCCCTCGCCCTGGCCGTGGTCGCGGTCGTCCACCTCGGCCTCGGGGCGTCCGGGGTCGGCCTCGGCGACATCCTGGACCTGCTCCTCGGCCACGGCGAGGCCCGCACCGAGGACGTCCTCCTCGGCAGCCGCCTGCCGCGCACCCTGACCGGCCTCGTCGTCGGCGTCGCCCTCGGCGTCTCCGGCGCGCTCGTCCAGGGCGCCACCCGCAACCCGCTGGCCGCCCCCGACACGCTCGGCGTCAACGCCGGCGCGTACTTCGCCGTCGTCCTCGTGGCCTACACCGGCGTCGGCCTGGGCCCGGTCCCCGCCGGCGGCGCGGCCTTCCTCGGCGGACTCCTCGCGGTCGGCCTGGTCTACCTGCTCACCAGCGGCGGCGTCCTGACGCCGGGCCGGGTGCTGCTGGCCGGCGCGACGGTCGCCCTGGCCGCCACCTCCGCCGCCGAGTTCCTCCAGATGCTCGACGTGCAGGCCACCCGCGGGCTGTTCTTCTGGGGCAACGGCACGCTGCTGCAGTCCGGTCTGGAACGGCCGCTCACCCTCGGCGCCGTCGTCGCCGTCGGCGCGCTGGCCGCACCCTTCCTGGCCCGGCCGCTGGACCTCCTGGCGCTCGGCGACGAGACCGCCCAGGCGATGGGCGTACGCGTCGAACGGATCCGGCCCGCCGCCTTCCTGCTCGCGGTGCTGCTGTCCGCCGCCGCCGTGTCCCTCGCCGGCCCGATCGGCTTCGTCGGCCTGATCGGCCCGGTCGTCGCCCGGCAACTCGGCATGCGCGCCCACGCGCTGCTCATCCCGACGGCGGCGCTGCTCTCCGCCGCGCTGGTGCTCGGTGCCGACGCGGCCGCCCAGGTCATCGTGACCCCGTCCGCCACCCAGCCCGCCGAGATCCCGGTCGGCGTGGTCACCGCGCTCATCGGCGGCCCGGTCTTCATGCTGCTCGCCCGGCGGGTGAGCACCGGCGACGCCGACACCGGCGCGGCCGTCGCGGTCTCCGACCGGCGCCGCGCGCCCGGCTACGCCGTCGCGCTGGGCGGCGGACTCCTCGCCCTGGCCGTCGCGATGGCGGTGTCGCTGCGCGTCGGCGACGTCCACGTCGGCTGGGGCCAGCTCGGCGCCTGGCTGACCGGCTCCGCCGAGCCGATCACCGAGGCGGTGGTCTCCTTCCGGCTGCCGCGCGTCCTGGTGGCCGCCGTCGCCGGAGCCTGCCTCGCCGTCGCCGGGGCGGCCGTCCAGGCGGTGGTCCGCAACCCGCTGGCCGAACCCGGTCTCGTGGGGGTGACCGGCGGGGCCTCGCTGGGCGCCGTCACCGTCATCCTGCTCGTCCCGTCGGCGCCGCTCGCCGCCCTCCCCGCGGCGGCCGGCATCGGCGGCGTCCTGATGCTGGTGCTCGTGGTCCTCGTCGCCCGGGGCACCCGCGGCGGCGGCCGCAGCGGCATCGACCCGACCCGGGTCGTGCTCGTCGGCATCGGCGCGGCCGCCACCTCGATGGCGCTGGTCAACATCATGGTGGTGGGCGCCCAGATGAACATCGGGGCCGCGCTCGGCTGGCTCGCCGGCAGCACGTACGGCCGGGGCTTCGACGCCCTCGGCTGGCTCGTCCTGCCCGCCCTGGCCGCGCTGCTCCTGGTGATCGCCGCCCGGCCGGTCGACCTGCTCGCGCTCGGCGAGGAGCTGCCGCGCGCCCTCGGGCTCGACCTCGGGCGCGCCCGGCTCCTCGTCCTCGGCGCGGGCGCGGTGCTGGCCGCGGGCACGGCGGCGGCCGTCGGCGCGGTCGGCTTCGTCGGGCTCGTCGCCCCGCACCTGGCCCGCCGGGTGGTGGGCAACAGTACGGCGCGCACGGTGCCGATGGCGGCCGTCCTCGGCGCGGTCCTGGTCGTCTCCGCCGACGCCCTGGGCCGCCGGCTGCTGGCCCCGACGGAGATCCCGGTCGGCATCGTCACCGCCCTCCTCGGCGCCCCGTACCTGGTCTGGCTGCTCCGCCGGACCCGGGAGGTCTGACCCTCCCGGGTCGTGGGCCCCCCGGGGCCCCCGAGGGGCGGGGGGGCCCGGCGCGGGGGGGCCGCCCCCCGGCGGCGCCCGCCCGGGCGGGGTCCGGCGGAGGGGGGGGCGCGGCGCTCGCGGGGTTCGGGGGCCCGGGGCGCCCGGGGGCGCGGGGGCGGCCCGGGCGCGGGGGCGCCGCTCCCGGACGGCACCGGCCGGCCCGGGGACGGGCCTGAGGGTGCGCGAGGCGGCCACGCCGACCAGGCAGACCAGCGCGGCGGCCAGGCAGACGGCGGTGAAGGCGCCGGAGAACGCCGTCGTCGCGGGGGCCCGCAGGGCCGGCGCGAGGAGGTCGAACCGGCCGGTCTCGACGGCCTCGCGCACCGGCGCGGCGCCCGTGGGACCCGCCCCGAGGCCGCTGTCCAGACGGGCCGCGAACACGGCGCCGAAGACGGCCACACCCGTGGCGGTGCCCAGCGGATAGCAGGCGTTCGTCAGCCCGGAGGCCATCCCGGCCCGGTCCTCGGGCACGGTCCCGACGGCCACGCCCATCAGCGGCGGGAAGATCACGGCCCCTCCCGCGCCCAGCAGCGCGAGCCCGGTGACCAGCACGGCCCGGCCGGCCCCGGCGCCCGCCAGCGCCAGCGCGAGCAGCCCGAGGCCCTGCGCGGCGAAGCCCGCGGCCACCAGCGCGTGCGCGGGGAAGCGCTTCTGGAGCCCGTTCACGAACAGGCCGGTGACCAGCAGCGCGCCCGTCAGGGGCAGCAGGAGCAGGCCGGTGCGGAGCGGGGAGTACGCGTACGTGCTCTGCAGCCACAGGGTGAGGAAGGCGAGCATGCCCAGGCTGGACAGCCGGGCGAGGAAGCCGAGCACGGCGGCGCCCGAGAAGGCCCGGATCCGCAGCAGCGTGATGTCGATCAGCCCGCCGCCGCGGCGCTGGACGGCCACCAGGGCCACGGCGAGCAGCACGCCGACCGCCGCCGGGCCGAGCACCTCCGGCGCCGTCCAGCCCGCCTCGGGGCCGGTGACCAGCGGATAGTGCAGGGAGAGGAGCACGCCGACGGCGAGCAGCGCGCCCGGGACGTCGACGCGCCGGCGGCCGTCGGCGGGCGCCGCGGCCCCGGGCATCCGGCGCAGCGCCCCGGCCACCACCAGCAGGCCGATGGGGACGTTGACCAGGAAGATCCACCGCCAGCCGAGGCCGGTGACGAGGAGGCCGCCGACGATCGGCCCGAGCGCGCCCGCGGCCGAGGCCATGAGGGCGTACGAGGCGATCGCCGCCTGGCGCCGGGCGCCGTCGTAGGCGGCGGCGATCAGGGCCAGGGTCGGCGCGAACACCATGGCTCCGCCGAGGCCCTGGGCGGCCCGGGCGGCGATGAGGGCGCCGGCGTCCGGGGCGAGGCCGCAGGCGGCCGAGGCGAGCGTGAAGAGGGCCATTCCGGCCGTGAAGACGGCGCGGCGGCCGAGCCGGTCGGAGAGGGCGCCGGCGGTGAGCAGCAGCGCGCCGAAGGCCAGCGAGTACGCGGACACCGTCCACTGGACCCGGTCCAGGCCGGTCTCCAGGTCGCGCGCGATGTCGGAGAGGGCGACGTTCACGACGGTCACGTCCAGCGTCATCATGACGCCGCCGGCGCTGACGAGCGCGAACGTCCATCGGGGGTCGTGCCGTCGGGAGGACACCGGTGAACACCTCCGGGAGCGGTCGGGGCGAGCCGTTTCCGGGTGGCGGTGGATGCCGCCCCGGGCGCCAACTCGCCTTCTGTGGCCGAAAGTTGAGCTTGCCCATTAGGTAAGGCTTACCTAATGTAGCGGCCGTTTGGGCGTCCAGTCGCCCGAACGGACCGAATCCAGACAGACTCCGGAGCCGCCCGATGACCCACGCCGCCGACCACCCCGTGCCCGCGCTGCCCGACGTGGCCCCGGCCGCCTGGCGCGAGGCCAACAGGCGCCTGCTCGCCAAGGCGATCGGCGAATGGTGTTTCGAGGACATGCTGAAGGCGGAGGACGCCGGCGACGGGGAGTACCGCGTCGGCCTCGCCAGCGGGACGACCTACGCCTTCCGCGCCCGCCCCGGCGCCTTCGGCTGGCTGCGGGTCGACCCCGACTCGATCACCCGCACCGCCACCAGCATGCTCGGCAACTCCATCGCCCGGCCCGCCTGGGACGCCCTGCAGTTCCTGATGGAGGCCGCCACCACCATCGACAGCGACCCCTCCACGCTCGCCACCTACTTCACGGAGCTGTCCGCCACCCTCGCCGTCGACGCCGCCCGCCTCACCCACGGCGGCGAGACCGCCGCAGAGCTGCGGGCGCTCGACCACACCGAGCTGGAGTGCCGCATGACCGGGCACAACCTCCTCGTCGCCAACAAGGGCCGGATCGGCTTCTCGGCCGCCGACGTCCGCGCCTACGCCCCCGAGTCCGCCCGGTCCCTGAACCTCCTCTGGGTCGCCGTGCACCGCGGCCTCGCCGAATTCCGGGGCACCTCGGAACTGTCCGAAAAAAGCATTCTGGAAAGGGAGTTGGACGAGGAGACCCGGGTCCGCTTCACCGCGGTCCTGACCGCCGCCGGCCTCGACCCGCAGAGCTACGTCTGGATGCCCGTGCACCCCTGGCAGTGGGACCACGCCGTGCAGACCCTGCACGCCGCCGACGTGGCCCAGCGCCGGATCGTCCCGCTCGGCGAGAGCCCCGACGCCTACCTGCCCGGCCAGTCCATCCGTACGATGGCCAACGTCACCACGCCCGACCGGTACGACGTCAAACTCCCCCTGAAGATCCTCAACACCCTGGTCTGGCGCGGCATCCCGCCCCACTGCACCATGGGCGCCCCCGTCGTCACCCAGTGGCTGCGCGGACTCGTCGAGCGCGATCCCTTCCTCACCGACGAGTGCCGGACCGTCTTCCTCGGCGAGGTCGCCTCCGTGACGGTCCGCCACCCCTATCTGTCCACCCTCGACCAGGCCCCGTACCAGCACCTGGAGACCCTGGGCTGCATCTGGCGCGACTCCGTCTCGGCCCGCAGGGACCCCGGCGAGCGGGTCCGCACCTTCGCCTCGCTCCTGCACGTCGACGACGCCGGCACCGCCTTCGCCGCCGAACTCGTCCGCGCCTCGGGCCTCGACCCGGAGGAGTGGCTGCGGCGCCTCTTCGACACCCTCCTCGTGCCGGTCATGCACGTGCTCTACCGGTACGGCGTCACCTTCAACCCGCACGGCCAGAACACCCTCATCGGCTACGACGACCACGACGTCCCGGCCCGGCTCTACCTCAAGGACTTCGTCGACGACGTCTGCGTCTCCTTCACCGACGTCCCCGAACGCGGCCCCGAGCCCGACGGCCACGACCACGTGCTGCCCCGCAAACACCCGTCGATCATCAAGCAGCACGTCGTCGACCAGGTCTTCGTCGGCCACTTCCGCTATCTGGCACCCCTCTGCGCCGACCAGCTCGGCGTCCCCGAGAAGACCTTCTGGCGGCTGGTCCGGCAGACGATCCTCGACTTCCAGAAGCGCTTCCCCGAGCTGGCGGAACGCTTCGCCGAGTACGACCTGCTCACCCCGGAGATCCCCCGCTACGGCCTCAACCGCGACCGCATCGTCGTCACCCGCTACGGCGACCGCGCCCTGCGCCACGCGCTGTTCCCGAACGGCACCCACCCCAACCCGCTCGCCGAAGGCTGAGGAGGACCGGCCGTGACGTCCCTGACCCGCACCCCGCCCGCACGGACCGCCCCGCACCCGCCGCTCCTCGCCGGCTCCCGCACCGGCCTCGCCGACGTCCTCGCCCGCCCCGAAGCCGCCCGCGTCGCCGCCGCCCAAGCCCGCCGCCCCCGCCGCCCGCGCCCCCCC
>NZ_JBHYKM010000033.1:0-30339 GCF_042741435.1 Streptomyces sp. NPDC058955
GCGGCGAGGTCTCCGCCGGCGCCGTACCCCCGAACGGCGCGGCCGGCCGCCCGGCGGGGGAGTACAGCACGCCCAGCAGCCACGCCCGCCGGGCCTCTCTCCTGGTGGTGACGCCCCGTCACCGCCCTTGCGGTTCCCCTCCCCCGCGCCCCGGGCGCGGGCGGAATCCCCAGGGAACCGTCTCCCTCACAGGATGGAGCCGTCCATGGCACGTACCGCACCGGCGCGGATGCTGCGCCGGATCGCCGCCGAGCACCTCCCCGCCACCGCCTCCCCGGCCGCCTCCCCCGGCGGTCCTCTGTCCCGACGCTCGCTGCTCCAGGGCCTCGCCGCCGGGGCGGGCCTCGCCGCCGTGTCGGCGGTCGGGGCCGCCGCGCCGGCCCGCGCCGCCACCCCGCCCGTGATCGCCGTGGTGGGCGCGGGCATCGCGGGTCTGACGACGGCCCTGCGCCTCGCCGACCACGGCGTCGCCTGCACGGTCTACGAGGCCGACAGCCGCGTCGGCGGCCGGATCTTCACCCAGCCGGCCGGGGCGTACTGGGCCGACGGGCAGGTGTCGGAGTGGGGCGGCGAGCTCATCGACTCGGGCCACGTCCACATGCACCAGCTGGCCCAGCGGTTCGGGCTGCCGCTGGACGACCTGCGGGCCGCCGAGCCGGCGGGCTCGACCGAGGTGTACCGCTTCGGCGGCGGCTACTACACGTTCGCGGAGGCGAGCGCGGACTTCAAGGGGGTGAAGCCGGCGCTCCAGCGGGACCTCGCCTCCTTCGACTGGCCGGTGGGGTGGAACGCGCCCAACAGCCCCGGCGCGGTGGCCCTGTCGAACATGAGCGTCTTCGACTGGATCGAGAGCCGGGTGCCCGGCGGGCACGCCTCCCGCTTCGGGCGGCTGCTCGACGTGGCGTACACGACGGAGTTCGGCGCCGACACCACGGAGTCGTCCGCGCTCGGCATCGTCGGCGTGCTCGGCTACCAGCCCGCGCCGGGCGGGTTCGCGCTGTTCGGCGAGAGCGACACCCGCTTCCACGTGCGCGGCGGGAACCAGCGCCTCCCGCAGGCGATCGCGGCGGCGCTGCCGGCCGGGACCGTCCGGCACGGCTGGCGGCTGAGAGCGGTGACGGCGGTGGCCGGCGGACGGCAGGAGCTGACGTTCACCGCCGACGGCTGTACGCGGACGGTCCTGGCCGACCACACGGTGCTGGCGCTCCCGCTCGGGGTCGTGCAGCGGCTCGACCTGTCGGCCGCCGGGTTCGACGCGCTGAAGCGCGGCTCCCTGGCCACGATGACGATGGGCAGGAACGCGAAGCTCTCGCTCCAGTTCGACGGCCGGCCGTGGAACGCGTCCGGGCCGTGGGGCCTCGCGTCCGGCAGCACCATGTCCGAGACCGGCTACCAGACGTCGTGGGAGACCAGCCGGGCGCAGTCCGGCGGGAAGGGCATCCTGACGGTGTACGCGGGCGGCAGCCGCGCCGACGCGTTCGCGCCCGCGTCGCCGTTCCGCACGGCGGCGGACCCGCAGGTCGCGGCCTACGCGCGGACGGCTCTGGCGCAGCTCGAACCGGTCTTCCCCGGCATCACGGCCGGCTGGACGGGCCGGGCGACCCTGGCGGCCTGGCCGCTGCACCCACTGGCGTACGGCTCCTACGCGGCCGCGCCTCCCGGGTACTCGCACGTGTACGGGGGCTACGAGTCCGTCCGGCAGGGCAACACCCACTTCGCCGGCGAGTACACCTCCGAGGCGGCGCAGGGCTACATGGAGGGCGGCGCGCAGTCCGGGGTGCGGGCGGCCGACGAGGTCCTGGCCGACCTGGGGGTGATCCCGGCGTCCTGACGCCGGGCCCGGGGGCCCGCGCGCCGGCGGCGGGCCGGTGAGCGGGCCCCCGGGGGCTTCGCGGGGTCAGGCGCGGCAGCGGAGGAGCTCCAGCGGCGGGTGGGCGAGGAGGTCGGCCCAGAACTCCTCGCCGTACGCGCGGAGGCCCTCCTCCGAGATCCGCAGCGGCAGCCACTCGACGTCGCGGAAGCCGGCCGCGGCCAGGGCGTCCTCGTAGACCTCGCGGCGCGGGGCGGCGCCCACGATGCTGATCGGGTGCGGGTCGAGGAGGGCGGTGACGCGGACCCGCGGGCCCGTCTCGATCTCCTCGCCGGTCGGCTCGCAGCGGAAGCCGTACGTCTCCAGGGAGGCGCAGTCGAAGGCGTAGTCGGGCTTCTGCGCGAAGACGTGGAACCAGCCGCCGGGCACCAGGCTGCGGTGGATGTTCGCGCACATCCGCTCCATCTCGGCGACGGAACCGGCGTAGTTGAGACACTGCACGCCGAGCGCGAGGTCGAACGGCTCGTCGACCGGGGCCAGTTCGGCGACGTCGCCGATCTCGTAGCACACACCGAGCGGGTCGCGGTCCTCGATGGCCCGGGCGGCGGCGATCATCTCGGAGGAGATGTCGACGCCGAGGACGTCGGCGGCGCCGCGCCGCTTCAGCTCGCGGCTGTAGAAGCCGGTGCCGCAGGCGAGGTCGAGCACCGTCCTGCCGGTGACGTCGCCGACCAGTTCCAGGACGCTGGGCACCTCCCCGTAACGGGTGATCGGCAGGGCCTTGAAGCCCTCGAACGCCTCGCCGATCCCGTCGTACTGCTGCACCGTCATGTGCTGCCCCCCTCGTGGCCTTCGGGTCGTGTGCGGACGCGCCGGACCCGCGGGCAGGGGTGCCCGCCGGGCTCGCCGGGGCGCCGCCGTGGCACCGAGTCTGCGCCGCGCCCGCCCGGCCGTCGTACTGTCGGATGACACGAGAAGCCGGGGGGCGGGCGCCCGTATCGCCCAAGGAGAGGCGCTGATCAGGCGTGTGCCGTCGGGCGGCGCACCGGGCCGTCAGGCCGCGGGGGGCGTCGGTCCGCCCGCGGCCTGGAGGTCGGCGAGGAGTTCCGCCTGGCCGGCGAGGACGCCGGAGAGGATGCCCCGGGCAACCGCGAGCAGCTCCGCCATCCGCGGGTCGGTCAGCGAGTAGTGCACGGCCGAGCCCTCGCGGCGGGCGACGACCAGGTTCGCGCGCCGCAGCACCGCCAGCTGCTGCGAGAGGTGGGCGGGCTCGACGGCGACCTCGGCGAGCAGCTCCGAGACGGCGTGCTCGCGCAGGCTCAGCAGCTCCAGGACGCGGATGCGTACGGGGTGGCCGAGCGTCTTGAAGAACTCCGCCTTCAGTTGGTAGAGCGGCGCGGTCCTGGTCATGGCGCGGTCAGACCTTCTTGACCACGCTCGACTTGAGCTGCATCGGGCCGAAGCCGTCGACCTTGCAGTCGATGTCGTGGCCGTCGACGCCGTCGACGAGCCGGATGTTGCGGACCTTGGTGCCGGCCTTGATGCCGGTGGGGCTGCCCTTGACCTTGAGGGTCTTGACGACGGTGACCGTGTCGCCGTCGGAGAGCACGTTGCCGACGGCGTCCTTGATCACCTTGGCGGCGCCGGTGTCACCCTCGGTGGCGGCGGCCTCACCGGCGGCCGGCCACTCGTGGCCGCATTCGGGGCAGACCAGCAGGGCGCCCATCTCGTAGGTGTAGACGCCGGAGCATTCGGGACAGGGAGGCAGGTTCTCGTTCACCCTCCGATCCTATGAGCGATGTGACCACTTGCGAAAATCGGCAACCCGGCGCGGCGGCGGCCGGGGCCTCGTCCTCGTCGGGCCCCGGGCGGGCTTTCAGGCCGGTGTGACGACGATCAGGACGTCGCCCTCGTGCCAGTGCCGGGTCTCGGTCCTCGGCGGGTTGAGGCGGGGGCGGCGGGCGTCGCGGGGGCGGTAGCCGAGGGCGGCGGCGCCGTGGCGGGCGGCGGCGGTGGCCACGGCGGCGAAGGGCGCCTCCGTGCCGGGCGGGACGAAGTCGGTGGCGGGGCGGAGGCGGACGCCGCCGCCGGTGGGGGCGAAGAGGGTGTCGAAGGCGGCCGCCAGGTGTGGGTTCTGGGAGACCTGGGCCATCAGGAGGGCGGCCAGCCGGCCGGTGACCACGAGGTCGGTGCGGGGTCCGGCGGGGGCCAGCGGGCGGTTGCGGGCGTCGGTGAGCTCGGCCGCCGTGGGCATGGCCCGGCCCGTTTCCCCCTCCCGCGCCCGGAGGTGGAGCAGGGTGACGAGGGTGCGGGCGTCGGGGTCGGGGTGTCCGTCGCCGTCCGGGCCGGCGAGGACGAGCACCTGGTCGTACGCCTCCGGTTCCGCCGGCCGCCCGGCGTCGCCGTCCCGCACCGCCGTCACCCCGCCCGCCGCCAGGCCCTCCGCCACGCGCTCGGCCCGGCGGTTCCAGCCCAGGACGAGGACCCGGCGCGCCGCCGCCGGGGCCGGGGACCGGGTGGGTCGGCCGGCCGCGTGGGGTTCGTGCGCGGCGGGGAGGACGGTCGCCCGGTGGTCCTCGGCCAGGACGAGGAGGCCGTCGCCCGGGGCGAGCGGGGTCTCCGGGGGCGGGTTGAGGTGCGGGGTGCCGTCCGCCCGTACGATCCCGATCGGGCAGGAGTCGGGGCAGGCGGCGGCCAGTTCGCCGTAGCGGCGGCCGGGGAGGCCCGGCGGGCGGAGGGTGTGGAGTTCGGCGCCCGCGAAGTCGAGCAGGTCCTCCAGGACGGGTGCGAGGCCGGGCTCCAGGACGCACTGGACGAGCAGCCGGGCCGCGAGGTCGTCGACGTCCAGGACGGTCGCGCCGGGCCCCGCGGCGAGGCGGGCGGCCGGGAGGTGGGCGCCGTCGCGGACCGCCGCCACGACCGGGACGGGGCAGCCCGCCCCCACCGCCGCCCGGAGCGCGAGGAGGCTCCTGATCACCTCGACGTCGGCGCCGGGGGCGTCCGGCGGGAGGACGACGACCGCCCCGGCGGCGGCGGGGGTCACCCGGGCCAGCGCGGCCGGGTCGGCGGGGCGGCCCCGGCGGCACAGCAGCCGCACCCGCGCGCGGGACGGCAGTGCGTCGCGTAACTCCCGCTCCATCTCCGTCTTGTCGCGGTCGGCGAGGACGACGACGGCGCCGCGCCCTCGCTGGGCGTGGGCGGCGAGCAGTTCGGCGACGACCGTGGGGGCCTGCTCGGACCAGCCGAGGACCAGGGTGTGGCCGCGCTCGACGACCGTGGTCTGGCCGCGTTCCAGTTCGGCGAGCCGGTCGGTGAGGGCGGTGGTGACGATGCCGACCAGGAAGGAGACGTACAGCAGGGAGACCAGGGCGAGGAAGACCGTCAGGGCGATCCGCAGCGGCGGGCCGACCTCGCCGCCGAGCCGGAGGGTCTGGCCGACCGTCCGCCAGACGGTGGCGGCCTTGCCCTGGAGGGTGTCGGGGGCCTTGCTGTCGGTCCACACCAGGAGGGCGCTGGCGGGGGCCACCAGGCCGAGACAGGCCAGAGCCAGCCAGGCCACGAGGGCCGTCACCCCGCGCACCACGGTGCGGTCGACCCAGTACCGCGCCCTGGCCCGCACCCCGGGGTGCGCCGCCGGGCCGGGCGGCGGCGGTCCGGCCGCCCGGACGGCCGGTGCCGGACCGGGCCGGGTCCGGCGGGGCGTCCGCTGGGAGGGGACCGTGGACTCGCGCTCCTTACGCACGGCAGCAGGGTGGCTGCGGCCCCGCCGCGAAACGCCGTCGACGCCCGGTGTTCATCCTTTCGGGCAGGCGCGCGGGAGGCACGCGTTCGAGCGGTTCACCCGGCGCACGCCGCGGCGGCGCCCCGGCGGCGGGGGTCAACTGCGGAGGTGCGAGGCCCCGTTGAGGTCGAGGATGGTGCCGGACGCCCATTCGGCGGCCGGGGAGGCGAGCCAGAGCACGGCCGCCGCGATCTCGTCGGCGTCCGCGACGCGGCCGAAGGGGCTCTGCGCGCGGATCGCCTCGCCCTCGGGCCCCTCCAGGCGGGGCGCGACCCGTTCGGTGGCGAAGAAGCCGGGGGCGACCGAGGCGACGCCGATGCCGTACGGGGCGAGGGAGACGGCGAGCGACTGGCCGAGCGCGTGGACGGCGGCCTTGGTGGCGCCGTAGGCGGGGTGGTCGGGCTCGCCGCGGAAGGCGCCCCGGGAGCCGATGTTGACGATCCGCCCGCCCGTGCCCCGGTCGATCATCCGGCGGGCCACGAGGTGACTGAGATGGGCGGTGGCGAGCAGGTTCACGGCGACGTGCTGCTGCCAGAGCGCCGTCCACTCCTCGTACGGGGTCTCCGCCAGGGGGTGGCGGAGGTTCACGGCGGCGTTGTTCACGAGGATGTCGATGCCGCCCGCCCCGGCGCCGCCCCCGCCGCCCCCGCCGCCCCCGCCGTCGTCGCTCCCTTCGCGGCTGAAGGCCTCGGCCGCCGCGTCGACGACCGCCGCCGCTCCGGCGGGGTCCGCGAGGTCGCTGGCGACCAGGACGTGTCCGGTGCCGTCGAGGGAGGCGAGGGTGGCGCGGGCCTCCTCGGCGCGCGTGCCGTAGTGGACGGCGACCCGGTCGCCGTTGGCCGCGAACGCGCGGGCGACCGCCCGGCCGAGGCCTCGCGAGGCGCCGCTGACGAGGACGCGCCTGCCTGTGTCGGGCAGCTTCACCGGTGTGCCTTCCGGTCGGGGACGAACCGTACGGCCCGTCATTCTGCCCGCCGGGGTGGGGTGTTGGGACTTCCCGCCGGGATGGCCGGAACCAGTGCCACCATTTGGAAGGTTTTGTATCACTCCGGATATCGATCCGATCAGAGTGAGTTCCTGACCGATCAAGAACGCCTCTATAGTGCGGTCGTTCCGAACCTCCCTGTGCCTGCCTCACGAGAGTCCGGTAGATGTCGGCGTCGCCCACCCCGTTCCGCCCCGCCCTGATCGCCTCCGTGCTGACCGTCGCCGCGGGCGGTGCCCTCGTGGGCGCCGCGACGAGCGCCGCGCCGGCCGAGGTCCGCACCCCGCTGGCCTGGTTCGCCGTCTGCGCGGTGCTGCTCCTCGCGGCCGCCGCGTTCGCCGTCACCTGGTACGCGCGCACCGCCCGCGGCCTCGCCAAGCAGGCCGAACGGCTGACCGCCCAGGTCTCCTCCCAGGCCACCTACGCCGCCCAGCGCCAGGCCGCCGCCGAGCGCGAGGTCGCGGCCCTGCGGGAGCGCCACGAGGCCCAGGCGGCCGCCGAGGCCGCCGCCCACGCGGCCCGCGCCGACGAACTGGTCCGCGCCCAGCGGGCCGAGGCCGAGCGGCTCGCCGCCGGCCACGCGGCCGCCGTCGCCGGACTGGAACAGCGGCTGCGCCGCGCCGAGTCCGCCCGCTCCGCCGCCCTCGCCGCCGCCGCCAACGCGGCCGGCCGGATGCAGGCCCTGGCGACGAGCATGATGGCCGACCTGCGCGAGATGGAGCACCGGCACGCCGACGAGGACGTCCTCGCCGACCTCCTCCACCTCGACCACCGCACCGCCCAGGCGGGCCGGCTCGCCGACTCCGTCGCCGTGCTCACCGGCGCCCGCTCGGGCCGCCGCTGGGCCCGGCCCATCGTCATGGAGTCGATCCTGCGCGGCGCCATGGGCCGCATCTCCGGCTACCAGCGGGTCCGGCTGCACTCCGCCTGCGAGGCGGCCGTCGCCGGCCACGCCGCCGAGGGCGTCATGCACGCGCTGGCCGAACTCCTCGACAACGCCGCCAACTTCTCCCCGCCGAGCGCGGAGGTCCACGTCTACGTGGAGGAGGTCCCGGCGGGGATCGTCATCACGGTCGAGGACAGCGGGCTGACGATGAGCGACGTCCAGCTGCGGCGGGCCGAGGCCGCCGTCGACGCGGCCACCCAGGACCTGGCGGGCCTCTCCGGCACCCGCCTCGGCCTCCACGTGGTCGGCCGGCTGGCCCGCAAGCACAACCTCTCCGTCTCCTTCCGGCCCTCCGCGCGCGGCGGCACCGGCGTCGTCCTGATGATCCCCCAGGAGCTGGTCACCCGCGGCACCGAGGCGACCCTCGCGCCCGCCCCCGCGCAGGCCGCCGCCCCGCGCACCCTGCCCGCCCGGACCGCCGCGCCCCGCACCGCGCCGGCGGCCGAGCCGGAGACCTCCCACGCGTCGGCGGCCGAGGCCCCGGCGGAGGGCACGATGCCCGGGATCCCGCTGCCGCGCCGGCGGCGCGGCCGGACCCTCGCCGCGCACCAGGAGGCCGGCGGCAGGGCGCCCGCCGATCCGGCCCGCAAGGCAACGCCCCGCACCGGCGAGGCGGCCCGCGCCCGCTTCGGCGGCTTCCAGAGCGGCGTGCGCGGCACCGAGGGCAAGCCCGCCGAGACCCCCGCCACCCCCTCCTCCCCCGGGGCGGAACCGACCACGCCGTCCTCGAACGACCCCCATTCGGAAGGCAATCCGCGATGACCGGCACGACCACCGACGACAAGCTCAGCTGGCTCCTGGAGGGCCTGCTGGAACGCACCCCGGGCACCCGGCACGCGCTGGTGCTCTCCCGGGACGGCCTCAAGCTCTGCCGCACCTCCGGGCTCTCCGTCGACCAGGCCGACCAGCTGGCCGCCATCGCCGCGGGCATCCAGAGCCTGTCGCACGGCGCCTCCGTGGAGTTCGGCGACGGCACCGGCGGGGTCCGCTCCGCGATGGCCGAGTTCTACGGCGGCATCCTCTTCATCGTCGAGGCCGGGGAGGGCGCCCACCTCGCGCTCGTCGCCGACGAGGACGCCGACGCCGGGCTCGTCGGGCACAACATGACGGAGCTGGTCGAGCAGCTGGGTGAGCACCTCGTCGCGAGGCCGCGGGGATGAGCCGCCTCAGGCCGGGTCGCGACGACTCCCCCGACCGCCTCTACACGCTGACCGGCGGCCGCAGCCGCACCGGTTCCACCGCCTTCGACGTGGTGACGCTCGTGGTGGCCGAGAGCGACCCCGTGCCCGGCATGCAGTCCGAGCACGCCGCCATCCTGCGCATGTGCCGCTTCCCCACCGCCGTGGTGGAGGTCGCCGCCGGGCTCGGGCTGCCCGTGTCGATCACCAAGATCCTCCTGGCCGACCTGCACGACACCGGCCGGATCAGCGCCCGGCACCCGCGCCCCACCACCTCGTACCGCCTTCCCGATCACGACATCCTGGAGCAGGTGCTCGTTGGACTCCGCAATCTCTGAGCAGCGCCCGACCCTGAGCAGCACCGCCGACAACGGACTGAAGATCGTCGTCGTCGGCGGCTTCGGGGTCGGCAAGACCACCCTGGTCCGCTCGGTCAGCGAGATCCGTCCGCTGAACACCGAGGAGACGATGTCGCAGGCCGGCGAGGGCATCGACGACACCGGGGGCGTCGCCGCCAAGACCGCCACCACCGTCGCCTTCGACTTCGGCCGGATCTCCCTGGACACGCGCAACGTGCTGTACCTGTTCGGCGCGCCCGGCCAGGAGCGGTTCTGGTTCCTGTGGGACCGGCTCTTCTCCGGGACGCTCGGCGCGGTCGTCCTGGTCGACACCCGCCGGATCGCGGACTCCTGGTACGCGGTCGACCGACTGGAGCACCACGGCACCCCGTTCGTCGTCGCCTGCAACGACTTCGGCGGGCCCGCGCACACCGCCGAGGAGATCCGCGACGCCCTCGACCTGCCCGACGAGGTCCCGCTGGTCTTCTGCGACGCCCGGTCCCGGGAGTCCAGCAAGCAGGTCCTCATCACGCTCGTCGAGCACCTGCAGCAGGTGGTGGCCGCCGCCGGGCGATGACCGCAAGACGTTGCTGAAATCCCGCGCAAGATCTTGCCGACATGCGCGCGAGGCTGGTTGACTCCTCACACGTCCACGACGTGGTGCCCGTGTGAGGAGAAGCGATGAGCAGCGACTACGACGTCCTCGTCCTGGGCGGGTCGGGCGTCGACACGATCGTGTACGTCCCCGAACTCCCGCTGCCCTACGCCGACAGCTACATGATCCGCCCCGGCATCGAGGCCCGCGCGGGCCAGAGCGGGGACTTCGTGGCGCTGGGGACCGCCTCGCTGGGGCTGCGCACCC
Source organism: Streptomyces sp. NPDC058955 (assembly GCF_042741435.1). Lineage (NCBI taxonomy): Bacteria > Bacillati > Actinomycetota > Actinomycetes > Kitasatosporales > Streptomycetaceae > Streptomyces > Streptomyces sp. NPDC058955. The sequence continues at coordinate 9,901 of NZ_JBHYKM010000033.1, forward strand.
ACCACATCGACATGATCGGCGACGACGCCTTCGGCGACCTGGTGCGCGCCCTGCACCGCGACCGCGGCATCGGCTTCACCGAGGTCCCGCAGCCCGGCGGCACCAAGCGGGCCGTCAACCTCGTGGGTCCGGACGGGCGCCGGCTCTCGCTCTACGACGACAGCCGCTCCCGGGAGTCGGACCGGCTGCCGGAGGACCTGGTGCGCAAGCTCGCCGCCGTCTCCCGGCACGCGCACGTCTCGATCACGTACCCGTGCGCCTTCGCGCTGCCGCTGCTCCACGAGGCGGGCCTGACCGTCTCGACGGACCTGCACAACTGGGACGGCGAGAATCCGTACCACGAGCCGTTCGCGTACGGCTCCGACGTCGTCTTCGTGTCGGCCACGGCCCTGCCGGACCCGGTGGCGACCCTGCGCCGGGTGCTGGAGCGGGGCCGGGCGGAGGTGGCCGTCGCCACCGCCGGCGCGGAGGGCTCGTACCTGCTCACCCGCGACCGCCGGGACCCGCTGCACGTCCCGGCGGTGGCCCCGCGCGAAGCGGTCGTGGACTCCAACGGCGCGGGCGACGCCTACGCCGCCGGTTTCCTCTTCGGCCGGCTCGCCGGCGAGCCCCCGGAGCGCTGCGCCCTGTACGGCGCGGTCGCCGGCGCCTTCGCCTGTACGGTGCCCGCCACCGGCAGCGACGCCATCGGCCGGGAGGCGCTGCTCGCCGAGGTCGCCGCGCTCAGCTGACGCCGGGCGCGGGCAGCGCGGCGCCGACCGCCGCGTGGACGGCCCGGGCCAGGCGGGCGCCCCACAGGGAGCGGGGTCCTGCGAAGGGCTCGGCGGGGCCGCCGGGCGCGGGCCGGAGGGCGAGGACGCAGACCGCGTCCGTCGGGGTGCCGGAGCAGTCGTGGCCCGCGTCGAGGAGTGCCTGCGTCTTGGCCTCGGTGGCGGTGGCCACGGCGTTGACGAGGGCGGCGTCGGTGAGCGGCGCGGGCACGGTGACGACGATGTTGATGGTGCCGGGGGCCTGCGGGGCGGGCACGGCCGGGCCCGGTGCCGCCGCCCAGCCCCGGACCTCGATCCCGGCGGTGGCCACCGCGTCGACGCCGCCGTCGGAGGCGGCTCCGCGACGGGCGACCTCGGCGGCGGTCATCAGCCCCACGCCGGGGCCGTGGAGGCCGGCCCGCCGGGCGAGCCCGGCGAGGTGCGCCTCGGGGTCGGTGCGGGTGTAGCCGTGCGCGACCTGGACGTTCAGCACCCAGGACCGCTCGCCGATCCCGCCGCCGAGCACCGCGCTGCTGACGGCCCGCCAGCCGGGCCCGTGCCGCCAGACGAGCGCCCCGAGCACCTGGCCGTCCTCGTCCCGCTCCCACAGCTCCGGAGGGGCCGGAAGGACCGGCGGGGCCGGTTCCACCACCGCGGTCACCGCAACGCGCTCCTCGCTGTCAGCCGTACGTCCCGGTGATCCTACAAACCGGTCGGCGGCGGTGCGGCGGCCGGACTCCGGTCCGGCACGATGGTGGCGCCGAGGACCAGGCCCACGGCGATGGCGGTGACGACGAGGACGAGCTCCAGCAGGTCCGTGAAGCCGTCCACGACGTGCCCGCCGGCCAGGGTGGTCAGCCCGCGCATGCCGAGCGAACCGACGGTGAGCGTGAAGAAGCCGGGCAGGACGAGGAGGAGCCGGGGCGGCCGCTCCGGGCCCCGGGACAGCAGTGTCGCCGCCGCCGCGAGCACCACCGCGGCGACGAAGGTGCCGCCGGTCTCCCCGATCAGCGCGGTGGCCGCGGACTGCACGCCGACCGTCAGGTAGACGAGCGCCAGCAGGGCCCCGAGGAAGCGGCGGGGGATCGCGAAGGCGAGCAGGGTCCCGGCGGTGAAGACCGTCCACGAGGCGAAGAGCACCCAGCGCGGCAGGTCGGCCTCGGCCGCCGTGTCGAAGAGCGCCTCGGTGGCGGTGCCGGTGACGTACACCCCGAGCAGCACGCCCACGCACAGCTGGACCAGCAGGAAGACCGCGTACACCAGCCGGATCGCGCCGGTCGAGATCAGCCCGGCGCCGAGTTCGGCGGCGGCCGCGCTCAGGTAGTCGCCGGGCACGAAGAAGAACAGCGCGGGCAGCATCAGCAGCACCGGCCCGCCGTGCGCCGGATCGCCGGCGAACAGCGTGAGCGTGACGACCGACACCGTCACCGAGGCGATCAGCGGCAGCACCCGGGCGAGCCGCGGGACCCGGTCGGACGCCACCGCGAGGCACGCGGCGAGCGTCGCCAGGACGGCCGTGGTGCCGACCTCGTACCACGTGGGCTGCATCAGCGGGGCGAAGCCCAGCGAGAAGAGCACGATCCCGAGCAGCTTCAGCCACCACGGGTACGGGGCCGGCGCCGCCTCGATCCGGTCCAGCCGGGCGCTCGCCTCCGCCGCTCCGGCCCGCCCGGCGCACACGTCGGCCACCAGCGGCTTCAGCGCCGCGATCCGGTCCAGCCGGGCCACCTCGGGGGCGGCGTGCACGACCACGGTCCGGGCCGGCCCGTCGGGGCGGGCGACGGTCAGGGTGACGGCGTCCATGACGAGCAGCACGGACACCTCGGCGCCCAGGGCGCGCCCGGCCGCCGTGACCTCGCGCGCGATCAGCTCGGCGCCCTCGCCGGAGGTGCGCAGCAGCAGTGCGGTGAGCCGGGTCAGGAAGCCGGTGACCCGGTCGACGTCCTCCGCCGCCGCCTCCGCCGGTTCCCCCTCGGGTCGCGCCACGGCCGCCTCCTCGGGTACAGGGTGACGAACGATCAGCATCCCCCAGCCGGCGGCGCCCGGCATCCGGCGCCGGCCTCCCGCCCCCGCCCCCGGCCCTCCGTCACCCGATCGGCCGTCCCGCCCTGCGGCGCCGTCCTCCGTCGCGCAGCCTGGTGCGGATCACGTCGGTTCCCCCGGAGGAGGGCCCATGGCATCGATGGACGTCCCGGCCGATCTGCCGAAACCCCGCGCCGAGGCGCGGCCGGTCGCCCCGCCCACGATCACGTGGGTGACGCTGGCGCTGATGACCACGGCGTCGGTGGCGAGCCTGCGCGCCGCGCCGACGATGGCCGTCTACGGCCTCGCCTGCGTCTTCCTCTACCTGGTGCCGGCCATCGTGTTCCTGCTGCCGACGGCCCTGGTCTCCGCGGAGCTGGCCTCCGGCTGGTCGGGCGGTGTCTACCGGTGGGTGGCCGAGGGGCTGTCGAAGCCGCTCGGCTTCCTCGCCGTGTGGTGCCAGTTCGCGATGACGATCTTCTACTATCCGAGCCTGCTGGCCTTCGTGGCCTCGACGATCGCCTTCGTGATCGATCCCTCGCTCGCCTCCAACGGCGTCTACACGGCGATCGTCATCATGGTCCTGTACTGGACCGGCGTCTGGGTCTCCTCGCGCGGCACCAAGGCCCTCGCCGGGCTCTCCTCCTGGGGCCTGATCATCGGCACGCTGGTGCCCGGCACCGTCCTCGTCGTGCTCGGCATGGTCTTCCTCGGGCAGGGCAACCCGTCGGCGGCCCCGATGGACGCCGACCACCTGCTGCCGCAGTGGACCGGCCTCGCGAGCCTCGTCCTGATCGTCAACAACTTCCTGTCGTACTCGGGCATGGAGATGAACGCGGTGCACGTCTCCTCGCTGAAGGACCCGGCGAAGGAGTACCCGAAGTCGATGTTCCTGGCGATGGGCCTGGTGCTGCTGATCTTCATCCTGCCGGCGCTGGCGATCAGCTGGGTCGTCCCGGCGGACCAGCTCAGCCTCACGGCCGGCGTCATGCAGGCGTTCGACGCCTTCTTCTCGTACTTCGACGTGGGCTGGATGACGCCGATCGCGGCCGTCATGCTGATCTCCGCCTCCCTCGGCGGCATGCTGACCTGGCTGGCCGGCCCGTCCAAGGGCCTCCTGGAGATCTCCCGCAGCGAGGGCTACCTGCCGCCGTTCCTGCAGAAGCTCAACAAGTTCGGCATCCAGCAGAACATCCTCGTCACCCAGGGCATCGTCACCTCGATCATCGCCCTCGGGTACGCGCTGATCCCGAACGTCTCCAGCGTGTACTGGATCTTCTCGACCATCACCACGCAGGTCTACCTCATCGTCTACCTGCTGATGTTCGTCGCGGCGATGCGGCTGCGGAAGCTCCGGCCGGACCACCCGCGCGGCTACCGGGCGCCCGCCCTCGGGCTGATCTGCTCGGTCGGACTGCTCGCCTCGCTCGCCGCGATGTTCATCGGCTTCGTCCCGCCCTCCCAGTTCGGCAGCGGCAGCGTCCTGTCGTACGTCGTCATCGTCGGCGGCGGCCTGCTGATCCTCGGACTGCTCATCCCCTGGGCGTTCCTGAAACTGCGCAAGCCCAGCTGGCGCACGGCCGAGGCCGCCGCCCCGAACGAGGGAGACGCCGCATGAGCCCGACCCGCTTCGCCTCCGAGCACAAGGTGATCTACTGGGGCGCGATCGTGATCCTGGTCGGCCTGCTGATCACCGGTCTGATCCGGTACAGCAGCTTCAAGCGGTCCGAGGAGACCTCGAAGAAGGCCCAGCAGCTCAGCGAGGAGCTGGTGAAGGCGGGCTATCCCGCCCCCGACCAGGAGACCGTCGAGCGACTGCTCGGCACCGACGGCGGCCCGGTCTGCGAGGACCCCGGCAACGCCCTGAAGAAGGCGCTGTACCGGCTCCAGCAGCTCACCACCGGTGCTCCGGGCCCCGGCAACCGTCCGGTCATCGCCGACTCCAAGGCCGTCGAGGCCGAGCGGATCGTCCTGCAGGTGTACTGCCCCGACGAGGTGGACGAGTTCGACGAGGCCGTCGAGGACCTCAAGACCGACGACACCGTCAGGCGCTGACGGGCCGTACGGCCCCGGCCCTCACGGGGTGTCCGGGGCCGTGCGCACCGGGAAGCTGAAGGTGCGCCCCTGCTCCTTCAGCCACGGCAGGACCTCCCGCAGCGCCGTCACGCTCTGCGAACGGTCGCCGCCGCCGTCGTGGAAGAGGATCGTCGGCCCGTTGGACAGCTCGTTCTTGACGGTGGCCACGATGGCGGCGGCGCCGGGCCGCTCGAAGTCCTTGGTGTCCACGTTCCACCCCAGCGGCCGCATCCCCGCGGCCGCGGCTATCTTCCGGCTGTCCGGGGTGAACGCCCCGCCCGGGGCGCGGTAGTACTGCACCTCCACCCCGCCGGCGGCCTCCTCGATGAGCGTGCGCGCGTCGAGGATCTGCTGCTTCTGGTACGCGACGGGCTTGCGGTCCATCGTCGTGTCGTGGGTCATGGTGTGGTCGCACAGCCGGTGCCCCTCGGCCACCACGCGCCTCACCAGGTCGGGGTGCTGCTTCGCCTGCGGGCCGATCATGCAGAACACGGCCTTGACGTCGTTCTCCTTGAGGATGTCGAGCATCTTCGGCGTCCACCGCGGGTCGGGCCCGTCGTCGATGGTGATGTTGACGGCCCGTCCGCCCGCCTCGGCCGCGTGGGCGATCCCCTCCGGCACCCGGACCGCGGGCTTCGCCGGCCGGCTCGGCTCCGCGTTCCGCTGGGCCGGCACGCCCGGCCGGGCCGCGCCCCCGCCGCCCGGTGCCGCGGCGCTCTCGCCGTCCCCGCCCACCAGCGCCGTCGCGCCCCAGGCGGCCAGGCTGATCCCGACCGCCGACGCCAACACGGCCACGTGCGCGGTGTACTTGCCCATCCGGCGCATGCGCCCTCCGATCCTCGCGTTCCCGATGCGACCCCGCGTCCTCCGACGCGCTCCCGGGGGAGAGGACGAAACATGCCCCGAACAGGTTTCACCCATTCGGCGGATGTGACAGAGGTACCGTTCGGTTGCGATTCCGCTGCCGTTCGGATGGTGCGCCGGACGGGCTTCCGGTGCAGACTGTGCACCACACCTGGTCGAGATCCCCACTGGAGGCCGGAAGAGTGAGCGGCGGCAGCGGCGGACGACGCCTGACCGGCAGGGTCTCGCCCGTGCGCACCTCGACGGTGTACCGGTCCGCGGCGCTCCGCGCCCGGCGCCGCCGGGCCGACGGCGCGATTCCGCTCGACGCCCCGGACACCGAGGAACGGCTCGCCTGGCTCAACGCCGCGACCACCCGCATCGGCACCACCCTGGACCTGGAGAGCACCGCCCGGGAGCTGGCCGACTTCACCGTCCCCGGGTTCGCCGACGGCGCCGCCGTCGACATCCTGGAGAGCGTCCTGCACGGCGAGGAGGGCTCCCGCTGGACCGGCAGCGGCGTCCCCGCGATGCGGGCGGTCGCGCTCTCCGCCGTGGACACCATGACCACCCTGGAGGCCGTCCCGGTCGGCGAGACCTACGTCCGCGACCAGAAGCGGCACGAGACGCTGCTCCACCGGTACTGTCTGCGGCGCGGCGAGCCCGTCCTGGTCGCCAGGATGCGCGACGAGGACTTCGCCCGCGTCGCCCCCACCGCGAGCGGCGCGGCGAAGATGCGGGCGCTGGGCGTGCACAGCTACCTCGCGGTGCCGCTGATCGCCCGCGGGCTGCTGCTCGGCAGCGCCGACTTCGTCCGCGGCCCGGGCAGCCCGCCCTTCTCCCCCACCGACCTGGTCCTCGCCGAGCAGCTGGCCTCCCGCGCCGCCGTCTTCATCGACAACGCCCGGCTGTACGGCCGGGAGCGCGAGCACGTCGTCCAGCTCCAGCGCACCCTGCTGCCCCGGGCCACACCGGTCACCCCGGGACTGCGGGTGCGGGGCGAGTACGCGCCCTCGGCGGCCCGCCACACGGTCGGCGGCGACTGGTACGACGTCATGTCGCTGCCCGGCGGCCGTACGGCGCTGATGGCGGGCGACGTGATGGGCCAGGGGCTGCCCGCCGCCGCCACCATGGGTCGGCTCCGGGCCGTCGCCCGCACCCTGATGACCCTCGACATGGCGCCCGAGCGGGTCCTGGCCCGGCTCGACCTCGCCACCCGCGACCTGGAGGACGACCAGGTCGCCACCTTCCTCTGCGCGGTCTACGACCCGGCGGACGCCTCCTGCACGCTGGCCGGCGCGGGCCACCTGCCGCCGCTGCTGCTGGACGGGCGCGGCGGCGCCGGGTTCGTCGGGCTGCCCGCCGGGGCGCCGCTGGGCGCCGGGGTGATCCCGTACGACCCGGTGACGGTCACCGTGCCGGACGGCGGGGCGCTCGTGCTGTTCACCGACGGGCTGGTGAAGGCCCGCGGCGCCGACCTGGAGGAGCAGCTGGACCTGTTGCGCAAGGCGGCGCTCGCGCTGCCGCCGTCCGCGCTGGAGGACGGCGGGCTGATCGCGGCGGCCCCGGCGGGACCCGGCCGGTTCGACGAGGCGGTGCTGCTGACCGCGCGGTCCGTGCCGCTCGCCGCGGAGACCGGGCTGCGGGTCTGGCCGCTGTCCGGCGACGGGCGGGCCGCCTCGGAGGCCCGGCGGCTCGTCACCCGCCAGCTCGCCGAGTGGGGCCTGGACGACCTCGCCGACGTGTGCGAGCTGGTCGTGTCCGAGCTGGTCGGCAACGCCCTGCGGTACGGGAACGGGCCGGGCGAGCTGCGGCTGCTGCGCGGCGAGCGGCTGGTCGTCGAGGTGTCGGACACCGGCCCCGACCTGCCGCAGATCCAGCACGCCGACCTCAGCGACGAGGGCGGCCGCGGCCTCCAGCTCGTCAACATGCTGTGCCGCCGCTGGGGTTCCTGCCGCACCTCCGGCGGCAAGGTCGTCTGGGCCGAGCAGAACCTTCCGGCCTGAGCCCTCCGGCAGAGCCGTACGGCACCCCGGGACCGGGACGTCCGGCCCTGCCCGGCGGCCGGTGCGGCCCGGCATGCTGTCGGACGAAGGCCGTTGCGACCCGCCTCCGGGCGGGAGTCCGACGAAGGAGAGTCATGCCTGCGGATCCGACCGCGTCCCCGCGGCGGGCCCCCGCGTCCCGCGCGGAGTTCCGCTACGTGCTCGGCCGGGCGCTGCCGTTCCTGGTGATCGTCCTCGCCGTGCTCGCCGACGTCCTCACCCCACCGGTCGAACGGTTCGACCGTTTCCTGATCGCCGCCCCGGCGCTCGCCGCCGCCACCTGGTCCGCCCGGGGCACGGCCGCGATCGGCGCCCTCGCGATGGCGGCGACGGCCCTCACCGCCGCCGTGCGCGGCGGGAACCTCCACCCGGCGCTGATCGGGAACGAGGTGGTGCTCGCCGTCGTCGTGCTCGCCGCGGTCGTGGCCAGCCGCGTCCGGCAGCGCCGCGAGGCCGAGCTGCGCCAGATCAGCGCGGTCGCGGAGGCCGCCCAGTCGGCGGTGCTGCGCCCGCTGCCGCCCCGCCTGGGCTCCGTCGACCTGCGGCTGCTGTACGAGACGTCCGCCGCCTGCGCGCAGGTCGGCGGCGACTTCTACAAGGCGCTGAAGGTCCGCGACGGCGTCCGGATCATGCTCGGCGACGTCCAGGGCAAGGGCCTGCCGGCGGTGGAGGCGGCGTCGCTGCTCCTCGGCTCGTTCCGCGAGGCCGCCTACACCGCCCCGGACCTGCCCGCGATCGCGCAGCGCCTGGAGGAGAGCATGGCCCGGTACGCGGAGCGCGCCCCGGAGTCGGAGGCGGCCGACCGCTTCTCGACGGTGCTGCTCGCGGAGATCCCCGACGACCGGCCGGTGATCCGGCTGCTCAGCTGCGGCCACCCGGCGCCGGTGGTGCAGCGGGGCCGGACGGTGGAGACGGTCGAGTTCTCCGCGCCGTCGGTGCCGGTCCACCTGCCGGTGCCGGTCGACGCCCCGTTCACCGTGGAGGAGGTGCCCTTCGGCCCCGGCGACCGGCTGCTGATGTTCACCGACGGCGTCTCCGAGACCCGCGACGCGAGCGGCGCCTTCTACCCGCTGGAGCGGCGGCTGCGGGCCTGGGCGGACGAGCCCGCCGACCGCGTCCCGGAGCTGCTGCGGGCGGACCTGGACCGGTTCGGCGCCCACGGCCTGGACGACGACACCACGGCGCTCCTGGTGGTCCGGGACGGGCCCGGGGCGCAGGTCGGGGGAATCCCCACGCAACCGCGGGCGGCCGCCGTCCGGGCCTGACGGGCTGGGGCGGATCCTGGTCGTGCTAAGAAGGCCGGATGACGCTCACACAGGGCCGGCGGGTGCGCCTCGCGGTCGATCTGACGCTGGCCGGGACGGTCACGGTGGCCGGCGACCCGGCCGAGGAGCCGGCGGCGGTGGCCGGGGCGCTGCTGGTCGGGGCCGGGACGGAGGGGGTCGTCGAGCGGGTCGACGAGCCGGAGGAGTCCCGGCCGGACCCGGAGGCGGCGGAGTACGAGCGTCTCGTCTCGCTGCTCGACTCGTTCGGCGCCCAGATGCCGCCGGCGAGCCGGGAGCGGGCGGAGGAGCAGGTGCGCGCGCTGGAGCCGGCGTGGGAGGCGTACCGGAACCGGCGGCCGGTCGTCACGGCGCGGGTCCGGCTCGACGGCGGGCTGGTCCTGGAGCGGGTCCGCGAGGACGTGCTGACCGCCGTCTGAGGCGTCTCCCGGCCGTCTCCGGGCCGCCTGCCGCCCGCCTCTCGCCCGCCTCTCGCCCGCGTCTCGCCCGCCGGGGAGCGGGCACCATACCAGGACGGACCGTCCTCCCTGGCGAAGTTCGAACACTCTCCACAGTCGGACGAATCCGTACGGTAGTCATGGGGCCAGGGAGGAAACACCTTGGTCTTCAGTCTGATCCGTCGCCGCGCGGCCGCCCCCGCCGGCGCCGCATGCCCCTACTCGGCCGCCGCCGCGGCCCCCGCCGTCGTCCCGCCGCCGGCCGTTCCGCGCGAGCCGGAGCGGGTGGACCGGCGGCAGGCGGAGGAGTTCGTCCGGCAGTTCCACGAGGAGTCCCCCGGCGCCGGGGACGCGGACGCCCGGGTCCGCCAAGTGCGGGCCGAGATCGCCCGTACCGGCACGTACGAGCACACGCCCGAGGAGCTGGCCTTCGGCGCCCGGGTCGCCTGGCGCAACGCGGCCCGCTGCATCGGGCGGCTCTACTGGAGCAGTCTGGTCGTGCGGGACCTGCGCGGGGTGTCGTCCGCCGACGGGATCGCGGCCGCCTGCGCCGAGCACCTGCGGGCGGCGGAGAACGGCGGGCGGATCCGCCCGGTCCTCACCGTCTTCGCCCCGGACCGGCCCGGCCGCCCGGCCCCCCGGATCGTCAACGACCAGCTGGTCCGGTACGCGGGCCACCGCACCCCGGCCGGCCGCTGGATCGGCGATCCGCGCGCGGCGGCGACCACGGCGCTCGCCCGCGAGCTGGGCTGGAAGCGGGAGGAGGAGCCCTTCCAGGTGCTGCCGCTGATGGTGCGGGAGCGCCCCGACGCCCGCCCGCGGTGGTACGAGCTGCCGGACGGCGCCGTGCGGGAGGTGCCGCTGCGCCACCCCGAGCACGCCTGGTTCGCCGGGCTCGGGCTGCGCTGGTACGCGGTGCCGGCGATCAGCGACATGGTGCTGGAGATCGGCGGGGTGCGGTATCCGGCGGCGCCGTTCAACGGCTGGTACATGGGCACCGAGATAGGCGCGCGGAACCTGGCCGACGCGGACCGGTACGACCTGCTGCCGCTGGTCGCGGAGAAGCTGGGCCTGGACCGCTCCTCGGAGCGGACGCTGTGGCGGGACCGGGCGCTGGTGGAGCTGAACGTGGCGGTGCTGCACTCCTTCCAGGAGGCCGGGGTGACGATGGCGGACCACCACACCGAGTCCGAGCGCTTCCTGAAGCACATCGCGCGGGAGCGGCGGCACGGCCGGGCGACGCCGGCCGACTGGAGCTGGATCGTCCCGCCCCTGTCGGGCGCGGCCACGCCGGTCTTCCACCGCTACTACGACCCGGTCGACCCGTCCCTGCGCCCGGCGTTCGTGCCCCGGCAGGGTTAGGCCGCCCGGTGGCTCGGGCGAGGCGGCCCGGGGTCAGTACCGTCCGCCGCCCGTGCGGTTCCCCCGGCCGCCCCTGCGGGGGCGGCGGTCCTGGCGGGGGCCGCCGGAGTCGGTGGCTCCGCCGGCGGCCTCCGGTGAGGAGAACAGCACCGGGACGGCCGGGCCCGAGGCGGCCGGGGCCGCGGTCCGCGGCTCGGGCACCCGCTCCGGTCTCCGGGTCTCGGCCGGGCTCGCCGCCCGCGCCACGATCCGGGCGTGGGTGATCAGCGGGGCGCACGCCTCGCAGATCTCGGCGAGCGTCCAGACCTCGCCGACGGCCGGATTGTGGATGAGGACGAGGAGGGTCCGGCCGGAGCACAGGGCCCGGGACTGGTGGTGGCGGCAGCCGGCTCCCCCGCAGGCGCACGAGGCGTTCGGGCGCGGGGTCGCCAGCCGGGCGTGGGCCCGCACGTGCTCGGCGGCGAAGGCGCGCAGCGCGCGCACGTCCTTGGAGCGGTCCGGCATGCGGCAGCCCGCGGTGGTGCAGCTGACCCGCGCCGAGTGGTCGTGGTGGCCGGTGAGGCGAATCGTCCAGGTCCTGCCTGGCACACGGGATCCGAGTGGCATGCTCAACGCGCACAAGTCCGTTCGGGAGAGGAGGCGTTCGGTCTCTGTTTACCCCGAAGACGAGGGCCCGACGCGTCCTCCCCGGCGTGTCAGGCGGTGTCGTCACCCTTCCCGTCCCGCGGCCGGAGCGCCGCGGCGCCGAGGACCGCCGCCCAGATGGCGAGCGGGGTCACCGGCCAGTAGAACTTCAGCTCGCCGTCGCTGAGGCACGTGACGCCCCAGATCACGGTCATCACCAGGAGGCCGCCGAGCCAGTGGCGCCATTCGGCGAACCACTCGGCGCGTTCCTCGCGCTCGCGCTCCTCGCGGCCGGGCGCGGGTGCGGGCAGGTCGGCGGTGAGGACGTCGAGTTCGCCGGCGGTACGGGCGGCCAGTGCGGCCTCGACGCGGGCGGCGTGCTCGTCGGGCTGGAGCCGGCCCTCGGCCAGGGCGGCGGCGAGGATGTCGACGGCGGCGTCCCGCTCCCGGTCGGAGACCCGCATCTCGGGCAGGCGCCGCCGCGGGGCGGCGTCGCGCTTGCGCAGCGGGTCGGCGGGGCGGTCGGGCTGCTGGTCCATGTGCTCCCCCATTCGTTAGAATACGACCGTATCCTAAAGTGCGGAGCGAGACGATGCCCAGGACCGTCGACCGGTCGGAACAGCGCCGCCAGATCGGCGCCGCCCTGCTGCGCCTGGCCGGCGAGGAGGGGCTCGACCAGGTGAGCGTGCGGACGGTGGCGGCGGCGAGCGGCCGGTCCCCCGGCGCGGTCCAGAAGTACTTCCGCAGCAAGGAGGAACTGCTCCTGTTCGCCTCCGAGCTGGCCGGGGAGCGGATCGAGCGGCGCATGGGCGCGGTCGACCCGGCGCTGCCGCTGCGGCCGGCGCTGCGCGAACTGATCCTGACCACCCTGCCGCTGGACCCGGAGCGGCGCGCCGAGACGGCCGCCCAGCTGGCCTTCGCGGTCCACGCCGCCCACCACCCCCGGCTGGCCGAGGCCCGGCAGCGCGTCGACCGGGAGCTCCGCGACGCCCTCGCCGACCGGCTCACCGCCGCCGGAAGCCCGCTGCCCGGTCCGGCCGCCGACGCCCTCATCGCCGTCTCCGACGGCCTCGCCCTGCGCCTGCTCTACGCCCCCGGCGAGGCCCCGGCCCTGCTCGCCGCGCTCGACCGGGCCCTCGACGTCCTGACGCCCGCCGGCTGACGTCCCGGCCTCCCGACGCTCTGTCACGATGGGGCGGTGAGCGAGACGGTGGCCGGGAGCGGCGAGGGTGCGGAAGGGCCGGCGCGGCGCCGGCGGCGGGACCCGGAGTGGACGTACGCGGCGCTGGTGGACGCGCTGCTCCGGCTGGTCGCCGAGAGCGGCCGGGAGCCCACCCGGAAGGCGATCGCGGAGCGGGCCGGGGTGTCCGAGCGGACGGTCTTCGTGCACTTCGCCGACCGCGAGGCGCTCTACGTGGCCGCCGCACGGCGGCAGGCGGAGCGGTGGCGCGCGCACGCCGAGCCGGTGCCGCCGGAGTGGCCGACGGCCCGGAAGGTGGCGGCGCTGCTCGCCCAGCGCGAGCGGATGTACGAGGTGATGACCCCGATCCGCAGGATCGGCCTCGGCCTGGAGCCGGACTCCCCGGGGCTGCGCGAGGTGATGGCGGCGGGCGACGCCTGGTTCCGCGCGGACCTCGCGGAGGTGTTCGCGCCCGAGCTCGCCCGGGTCCCGGACGCCTCCGCTCCGGGCGGGCTCCTGGACGCGCTGGACGGGGCCTCGTCGTGGGCGGCCTGGGACCATCTGCGCTCCCGGCGCGGCCTGGACGGGGCGGCGGCCCGCAGCGCGCTCGGCCGGACCCTGGGGGCGCTGCTCACCGCACCGACGGCCGCCGGCCGGGACTGACGCCCACCCGGGCCCGAGCACCCCTGCCTGGCGCCGACCCCTTGACGCGTATTGCAGTCCGACTGCAATAGTGGGCGCCCCGACCAGGAAGGGCGTGCCCGGCATGTCTCCGATCGACCGGCGCGGTTTCGTCGCCGCCACCATGGGCGCCGCCGCGGCGGCCGTCTCCCTCAACCCGCAGACCGCCCAGGCCGTCCCCGCCGCCCCCGGCGGCCGGCCCCGCCCCGGCGCGACGCCCTCCCCCACCCGCACCGACGACCTGCCGTACGACGACGAGACCGACTTCGCGGACGCCGACCGCGGCTTCGTCGCCGCCTTCACCGGCGGACCCGTCACCACCGCCGCCGGACGCGTCGCCTGGGACCCGGCCGCCTACGACTTCGTGCGCGAGGCCGAGGCGGAGGGCCGGACGCCCGGCACCGTGGACCCCAGCCTGTGGCGCCAGGCGCGGCTCCTGTCACGCCAGGGGCTGTACCGGGTCACCGACCGGATCTACCAGGTCAGGGGCCTGGACCTGTCCAACATGACGATCGTCGAGGGCGACACCGGCATCATCGTCATCGACCCGCTGATCTCGGCCGAGACCGCCGCGGCGGCGCTCGCGCTGTACCGGGCGCACCGGGGCGACCGCCCGGTCCGGGCCATGATCTACACCCACCCCCACGTCGACCACTTCGGCGGCTGCCGGGGCGTGCTGCCGGACGGCGCCGGGGACGTGCCCGTCCTCGCGCCCAAGGGGTTCATGGAGCACGCCGTCAGCGAGAACGTGTACGTCGGCACCGCCATGGCCCGCCGCGCCGCCTACATGTACGGCTCCACCCTCCCCAGGAACGCCGCCGCCCAGGTCGGCTGCGGGCTCGGGCTGACCGTCTCCCTCGGCACCGTCGGACTGATCGCGCCGACCCGGTCCATCGGCGCGACCGGCGAGGAGGTCACCCTCGACGGCGTGCGGATCCGGTTCCAGCTGACCCCGGGGACCGAGGCCCAGGAGGAGATGAACTTCCTCTTCCCGGACCTGCGCGCGGTCTGCATGGCCGAGAACGCCACCCACACCATGCACAACGTCCTCACGCTGCGCGGCGCCCAGGTCCGCGACGCGCACGCCTGGGCCGGCTACCTCACCGAGTCGATCGGCCTCTACGCCGGCACCGCCGACGTCGCCTTCGCCTCCCACCACTGGCCCACCTGGGGCAACGACGCCATCGTCGCCCTCCTCACCCACCAGCGGGACCTCTACGGCTATCTGCACGACCAGACCGTCCGCCTGATCAACCAGGGCCTCACCGGCACCGAGATCGCCGAGACCTTCCGGCTGCCGCCCGCGCTCGAAGGGGTCTGGGCCAACCGCGGCTACTACGGCTCCCTCAGCCACAACGTCAAGGCCGTCTACCAGCGCTACATGGGCTGGTTCGACGGCAACCCCGCCCATCTGTGGGAGCACCCGCCGGTCGAGGAGGCACGCCGCTGGGTGGAGACGCTCGGCGGCCAGGCCGCGGTCCGGGCCCGCGCCCGGCACTACGCCGACCGCGGCGACCTGCGCTTCGCCGTGACCCTGCTCAACCACGCGGTCTTCGACGACCCGCGGGACCTGCGCACGCGACGGCAGCTCGCCGAGCTCCACACCCGCCTCGGCCGGAAGGCGGAGAACGCCGTCTGGCGCAACTTCTCCCTCACCGCCGCGCAGGAGCTGCTGCACGGCGTCACCCCGCACGCCACCGCCTCCCTGGGCCCGGACATGTACCTGGCGCTGACGGTCGGGCAGATCGTCGACAGCCTGGCCGTCCGCGTCGACGGCCCCCGGGCGTGGCCGCTGCGGATCCTGATGGACTGGCACGTCGGCGGCACCTACTGGCACCTGCGGCTCGTCAACGGGCTGCTGACCTGGACCAGCGACGACCGGCCCGCGGCGGACGCCGGGCTGACCCTCACCATGACCAAGCCCCAGCTCCTCCGGCTCCTCGCCGGCGGGGGCACCGCCGGGATCGCCATGACCGGGGACCCGTCCCTGCTGACCGGGCTCCTCGCCGTGCTCGACACCCCGCGGCCGGACTTCCCGATCGTGACGCCCTGAGGCGCCCCGCCGCTCAGAGGGAGGCGAGCAGGCCGTCCAGCGGGGCCGGTACGCGGGCGAGGTCGAGGGCCTCGGTCAGGACCCGTCCGTAACGGATCTTGCGTCCCGAGGTCGTGCCGAGGAAGCGGCGCATCCGCAGCAGCGGGCTGCGGTCCCGCTGGGCGGGCTGGTTCAGGAAGGTGCGCAGGGCCCGCCCCTCGCCCTCGGCGTCGACCAGTTCCCCGACCCGGTCCACGCCGAGGGCGCGGATCAGCTCGTCCTCCAGGTCGGCGACGCAGACGAAGAAGGCGTCCGGGTCGGCCCCGGCGGCCGCCAGGCCGCGCGCGTAGTGGGAGCGTTCGGCGTCGTCGCAGAGACCGGTGAGGCGCAGCCCGAGGCCGGGCGGACCGAGCAGACGGGCGTGCCGGGCGGCGTTGGTGGCGCCGTTCATCGACAACACGCAGACGCCCTCGGCGGCGAGGTCGCGGCCGCGGCGCGCGGCCAGCGCCTCGACCGCGGCGACGTCGCTGCGCCCTTCGAGGAGCACCACGGTGCGGACGGGGAGGCGGGCGGCGAGCTCGCGCGCGGTGTCGCCGGGTCCGCCGGCCGCCCAGGCGGCGACCTCGGCCCGGAAGGCGTCCATGTCGGTCATGACAGGAGTCTCGGCGTTCGGCGGCCGGGACGGTACCGGTTTTCGGGGCGGCGGCGCCGCGCCGGGCTCAGTAGCGCAGGGCGGTGGGGACCGAGGCGGTCACGGTGCCGGAGAGCTTGTGGGTGCTGCGGGCGGTGCCGTCGCCCGGCTTGCCGGCCGGCACGTCGGAGATGGTGAGGACGACCGTGTCGACCAGCGTGCCGTCGCCGTCCTTGAACTCCACCTGCACCGCGAACGACCGCGTCTCGTCGTCGGTGTTGTCGACGGTGACGGGGACGGTGGTGCGGCCGTCGGCGTCGGTGGCGGGGGCGCCGAGCGTCACCTCGTCCTTGGCGTCGACGCCGTCCTTGACCTCGGACAGCTGCTGCTGGGCCCGGTCGGCGGCCTTCTTGGCGGCGTCCGAGACCCCCTCGGCGGCGGACTCGACCGCGGAGGCCGCCTCGCTGACCGCCCCCGAGACGGGGTTGCCGCCGTCGTCCGAGCAGGCCGCCGTGCCCATCAGGACGGCTCCCGCCAGCAGGCCGCCGGCGGCGCCCCGTACCCAGCGTGCGGTCATGTCGTGGTCTCCCTCGGCTCGTGTGCGGTCGTCCGCCCCAGTCAACGGCAGCGTCCGGCGGCCCGCATCCCGGGAACCGGCGGTCAGCGGTGGCCGAGGGCGATGACGGCGATGTCGTCGGCGAGGTGGTGGGTCCAGTCGCGGACGTCGTCGTCGAGGTGACGGACCAGGTCGTCGGGGGTGCGGCGGCCGGCGGCGGCGAGCCGCTGGGCGACCGGGTAGAACTCGCCGGTGGAGTTCCGGGCCTCGCTGAGGCCGTCGGTGTGGGTGAGCAGGGTGGCGCCGGGCGCGAGGGCGAACCGGTGCGGGCGTACGGCTCCGGCCGCGTCGAGCGCGCCGAAGCCCAGCGGCAGCGTGGCGGGCACGTCGAGTTCGCGGGTGCGCCGCGGGCCGACCTCCAGCGGGGCCAGGTGGCCGCAGTTGACGGCGTGCAGGTCCTCGGCGCCGCCGGTGTGCTGGAGCAGGAGGGCGGTGGCGAAGAGCTCCTCGTCGCCGCGTGCGGCGGCGGCCCGCCGGACCTGCCGGTCCAGGCAGGCGGCGACCTCGCCCAGGTCCTCGGTCTCGTGGGCCTGGCTGCGGAAGCAGCCGAGCAGGTCGGTGACGGTCTGGACGGCCTGGAGGCCCTTGCCGCGCACGTCGCCGATGAGGATGCGGGTGCCGTACGGGGTGTCGAGGGCTTCGAGGAAGTCGCCGCCGATGGCGGTGCCGGCGGTCGCCGGGCGGTACAGGCCGGCGAGGCTGAGGCCGCCCAGCCGGGGCGGGATGGGGTGCAGCACGGCGCACTGGAGCGCGGTGGCGGTCTCGCGGGTGCGGGTGAGCCGTTCGGTCTGTTCGCGGCGCGCCCAGGCGACCGCTCCGGCGGCGGCGCCGACGGCGAGCGCGACGATCACGCTCATGGGCTGGCTGGTGTCGGCGTCCACCATCACGTACTGGAGGACCGAGGCGATGGCGACGGCGAGGGCCACGACGGGCCGGCCGAGGGCGAAGGCGGCGACCGCGACCACGATCGTGCCGACCCAGAGCAGTTCCCTGGCCTCGGTCGGCAGCGGCATCGGGCCGAGCGCGGAGG
Source organism: Streptomyces sp. NPDC058955 (assembly GCF_042741435.1). NCBI lineage: Bacteria > Bacillati > Actinomycetota > Actinomycetes > Kitasatosporales > Streptomycetaceae > Streptomyces > Streptomyces sp. NPDC058955. The sequence goes on from NZ_JBHYKM010000033.1 coordinate 27,512, forward strand.
TGTAGGGCAGGGCCTGGGCGGCGGCGGTGCCGACGAGGATCGCGGACGGCAGCAGGGCCGCGTTGACGCCCAGGTGGGGGCGGGGGACGGCGGCGAGGAAGCGGGCCATCTGCGGGGCCGTGGCCAGCATGGTGCCGAAGCCGACGAGGGCCACGACGGCGATGCCGCCGGCCAGGGCGTGGGTGGCGTGGTCGACCAGGGCGTGCAGCAGGGCGAGGCCCAGGGCGGCGAGCGGCAGCCCGAGGGAGGCGCCGGCCAGCGGGGACACGGCACGGTGCCGGATGAGCAGGCAGGCGGCCGCGCCGCCGGCGCCGAAGGCGGACAGCATCAGGGCCGCGACACCGGTGGAGAGGCCGACGGCGGTGACGAGCGCGGGCACGGCCATCGTGAGGACGACCTGGGTGAAGCCGAGGGCCAGGCCCGCGACGAGCGCCCCGGTCCACACGGCGCCGGGCACGTGCTCGGGACGGTTCCGCTCGGGGGTACGGCGCAGGGCGCGGGCCCGGGCGGCCGCGCAGGCGAGCACGGCGGCGGTGAGCAGGGCGCCGACGCGGAGGTCCCGCCAGCCCCAGAGCGGGGCGAGCTGGAGCGCGGCGGCCAGGGCGACGGCACACAGGACCTGGCAGACCGTGCGGACCGGGTCGGGCAGCGCCTCCCGGGCGAGCGGCCCGGTCTCGGGGAGCAGCCGGCGGACGAGGACCAGGGCGGTGCCGGCCGCGGCGGCCATGAGGGCGGCGGCGACCCGCCAGCCGGTGAGGGCCGCCGCGTGCGGGGCGAGGTTGACCGCGAGCACGAAGCCGGCGGACATGGCGGCGAGCCAGCCGCCGATGATCCGGCGGATGCGGCCGGGCATCGAGACGGTGGTCATGAAGGCGAGGCAGGAGACGAAGACGGCGGCCAGCGCCACGGCCACCAGCACCCGGCCCAGCACGTAGGCGGCGGGGGTGAAGGAGACGGTGAGGACGAGGGAGCCGAGCAGGAGCGCCGCGAGCGAGGCGGTCAGGACGGACCGCCGGCCCTTGAGGTCGCCGGCCCGGCCGGTCGCCGCGAGGACGCCGATGGCCAGGCAGACGCCGGTGATCTGGGCGATCGCGTTGTCCTCGGCGGTGACGCCGAGGTCGGTGTGGACGAGGGGGGCGACGGCCGTGTTCATGGCGGGCGCGACGACGTACAGGGCGGCGACCAGGGCCAGGACCAGCCCGATCAGCCGGGGGGAGACGGCGTGGCCGCTCCCCGGCGCCGGTGCGGCACCCGCCCCGAACGGCGTGGTGGTGCCGGTCATCGACAGGACCTCCTCGTGGTTCCCCCGTGGACTTCCCTTCACGATGGTCCCAGCGAACAGGTACTTCTTTATAGGGACAAAAGGCCCATAAAGTCGTATCACATGGCTGCGGCGCGCAGGGCGGGCAGCAGGGTGGTGCGGGCCCACTCCAGGAAGGGGACCTGGTGGGCGCCGCCGATCTGGACGAGCGCGAGGTCGGTGAAGCCGGCCTTCCGGTAGGCGTCGGCGGCCTTCACCACCGCGCCGGGGTCGTCGCCGCAGGGGATCGCCTCGGCCACGTCCTCGGGTGCGAGGTGGGCGGACGCCTGGGCGAAGCTCGCCGGCAGCGGCAGCTCGGGGTTGACCCGCCAGCCGCCGAGCGCCCAGCGGAACTGCTCGTACACGCGGGCCACGGCGGCGTCGCGGTCGGCGTCGTAGCAGAGGGCGAGCTGTCCGATCCTGGGCTTGCCGGCGCCGCCGTGGCGGTCGAAGTCCTCGGTCAGCTCCCGGCGCGGTTCGACGGCGACGAGGAGGTCGGCGAGGCGGCCGGCGAGGGCGCTGGAGCGCGGTCCGGAGGCGGCGATCCCGATCGGCGGCGGCCGGTCGGGCAGGTCCCAGAGCCGGGCGGCGGTGACGTCGAAGTGGCGCCCGTGGTGGTTCACGTACGCGCCGGTGAAGAGGGCGCGGATGATGTCGACGGCCTCCTCCAGGCGTTCCAGGCGCACGCGGGCGGTGGGCCAGCCCGTTCCGGTGATGTGCTCGTTGAGGTTCTCGCCGGAGCCGAGGCCCAGCCGGAACCGGCCCTCGGAGAGGAGCTGGAGCGTCGCCGCCTTCTGCGCGACGACGGCCGGGTGGTAGCGGAAGGTCGGACAGGTCACGAAGGTCATCAGCGGGATGCGGGCGGTGGCCTGGGCCGCGGCGCCTAGCACGCTCCACGCGTACGGGGAGTGTCCCTGGGCGTCGAGCCAGGGGAAGGAGTGGTCGGAGACCACGGAGAAGTCGAAGCCGACGCGTTCGGCCTCGACCACGTGGTCGACCAGCTCACGGGGGCCCGCCTGCTCGGTCATCATCGTGTAGCCGAAATGTGTCATGCGCGGCGCCTTGCCGGAGGCGCCGGGTCGTAAACGGGCGCCGGGTCACCGACAGGCACGGGTCGCCGACGGGCACCGGTCGTCGACGGCGGGGAGCCCCCGGCGGCGGGCCGCCGGGGGGGCGGGGGCCACCGGGATGGGCGTCGCCGCGGCCCGGACGGGGGCGCCCCCGGGGAGGGTGGTCAAGCCCTTGGAGGCGAAGCGGCGCACCTTGGAGAGCACGCTGAGCGAGGCGGGGGTGGGGTCGGCGGTGGAGAGCTGGACCCGGACGAGCCGGGGCCGGTGGGCGTGGGCCAGGGCCTGGGCCTCCAGGTCGGCCGCGGAGCGGCTGGTGAGGGCGAGGTCGCCGGGGAGCGACAGGTGCAGGACGCCTTCCTCGAAGGCGTGGCCGATGAGCATGACCGCCTCCTTCCGTCGTACGCCGTCCCACCCCCCCCGGGCGGGGGGACGGTGCGGTGGCGGGAAGTCGGTTTGGC
>NZ_JBHYKM010000033.1:30349-36021 GCF_042741435.1 Streptomyces sp. NPDC058955
CCCGGGCCGGGGCGGGGGGCAGCCCCGGGGGCCCCCCGCCCCCCTCCCGGGCGGCCCCGATGACCAGGCCCGCGCCGTTCCGCCGTCGCCCCGCCCCCCGCCGGGCGGGGGGGGCACGGACGGTTTCCGTCAAGGCGTTGTGCCGGCACGCAAGCACCAGGCTGGCAGACGCGGACCGTGTCCGCACCCGCACCGCCCGCAGCCGCCGGGACCGTCGGGCCGGGTGGACCCGCTGGTCGGGCGGGTGACCGGTCAGTGGGACACGGTGGCCTCCGGTCCGGTCCGTCCGGTCGGGGCGTCGTCGAGGAAGCCGCCCGACTGGTGCTGCCAGAGCTTGGCGTACGCGCCCTCGGCGGCGAGGAGTTGGTGGTGGTCGCCCTGCTCGACGATCCGGCCGCGGTCGAGCACCACGAGCCGGTCCATGCCGGCGACGGTGGAGAGCCGGTGGGCCACGACGAGCGCGGTGCGGCCCTCCATCAGGCGCCAGAGCGCGTCCTGGACGAGGAGTTCGCTCTCGGAGTCGAGCGCGCTGGTGGCCTCGTCGAGGAGGAGGATCGGCGCGTCGCGCAGGATCGCCCGGGCGAGCGCGACCCGCTGCCGCTGCCCGCCGGAGAGCTTCACCCCGCGCTCGCCGACCAGGGTGTCGAAGCCGTCGGGGAGCGCGTCGGCGAACTCGGTGACGTGGGCGGCCTCGGCGGCCCGGCGGATCTCGGCCTCGGTGGCCCCGGGCCGCGCGAAGGCGATGTTCTCCCTGAGGGTGCGGTGGAACATCGCCGGGTCCTGCGGTACGGAGGCGATGAGGCCGCGCAGGTCGGACTGGCGCATGCGGCTGATGTCCTGACCGCCGATCAGGATCCGGCCGCCGTCGACGTCCGTCATCCGCAGCAGCAGCCGGGTGAGGGTGGTTTTGCCGCCGCCGGAGCGGCCGACGAAGCCGACCTTGGTGCCGCCGGGCACGTCCAGGTCGAGCCCCTCGAAGAGCGGCTTCGCACCCCGGTGGGCGAAGTGCACGCCCTCGAAGCGGACCGCGCCGGATCGGTGGACCAGCGGCTCGGGGTGCGGCGGGTCCACGACGGTCGGCGGCTCCAGGAGGAGTTCGGTGAACTGGGCGGCCTCCGTCATGGAGCTTTCGAGGCGCCGGTAGATCTGGTTGAACTCGAACATGATGCGGGTGGCGTTGGCGTAGTACGTGAACGCCACGATGATCGCCTCCACGCCCCGCTCCCCCGCCCCGAGCATCAGGGCGAGCACCAGGCCGAGGACGTTGGTGACGACGGAGAGCGGCGCGACGAGGGTGTCGATGCGCAGGTTGCCGTAGTCCCAGGAGCGCAGGGTGATCCGGCGCGACTCGGCGACGCGGGACCGGTGTTCGGCGGCCTCCCGCTCCTCGGCGGCGAAGGAGCGGACGGTGTCCATGTTCATCAGCACGTCGGCGACGTGCCCCGACACCCGGGCGATCGCCTCCTCGCGCTCGGCGACGATGGCCTGCCGGCGGCGGATCAGCGGCACCACGCAGACGGCGGTGAGCGCGATCATGACGAGCAGTCCGACGACGAGCAGCGGGTCGTACTGCCACAGGACGACCGAGGCGAACAGGAGCGGGACGAGGCTGCCCATGATCTGGAAGGTCAGGGTGTCGACGAAGTCCTCGAAGCGGGCGGCGAAGCTGATGACCCGTTTGGTGAGGGAGCCCGCGAAGTTGTCGTGGAAGAACGCCGCGTCCTTGGCGAAGAGTTCGTCCATCCCGACGACGTAGAGGTGCTCGATGCCGCGGGCGTCGAGCCGGTTGAGGCAGTGGAGTCCGACCCGCCACAGCGCCTCGCCGAGCAGCAGCACGGCGGCGAAGGCGAGGGCGTAGGGCAGGACCGAGTCGAGGGTGGTCGAGCCGCCGTCGGCGACCCGGCCGACGAGCTTGGCGACCACGAGGGGCGCGAGGTAGTTGATGCCGATGTTCCCGAGGGCCGGGAGCAGCAGCGCGGGCACGGCCACCCGTCGGAGCCGCAGCAGTTCTCCCCCGTAATGGCGGAGCGCGAGGCGGACGGGGCCTTTGCCCGGTCCGCCGCCGCGTTGTTCTGACGTTCCCATCACGACCTTCCGTCGTCGTTCCGACACGTTCGGTGACGGAGTGTGGCGGAGGACGGACCGGGCGGTCCACGGATTTTCCGGGCGGACGCGGACCAGAGGGGCGTACGCGGGGGCGCGCCGAGGGGCGTGTAGGGGGCTTGTCGGGGGCCGGGGGCGTACGACTCAGGGGCGCAGCGCGGCGGTGAAGGCGGCGAGTTCGCGCACGACCCGGTCCGGGTCCTCCCAGTACACGACGTGCCCGGCGCCCTCGTGGACGAGGAACCGGGAGTCGGGGATCGCGTCCAGGATCAGCTGCTGGTCCGAACGGGTGAGCAGCGGGTCGCGGTCGCCCCAGACGACGAGGGTCGGGACGAGGATCCCGGTGAGCGTGGCCACGAGGTCGGTCTCCAGGAGTCCGCGCAGGGTCTCGCGCCAGACGCGGGCCGGGGCCTTCAGGCTCTCGTCGACGACGGTCTCCAGGAAGCCGGGGGCCACCCTGCCGACGGCGAGTCCGCGGGTGAAGTCGGCGGCGAAGGCCCGGTCCACCGGGTCGTCCAGGGCCTGCACGGTCTCCCAGACGTCGAGGACGCCGGGTTTGTCGGCGAGCAGGGCCGGGACGCCGAGGAGGACGAGTCCGGCGACCCGGTCGGGCCGTCGGCCGGCGACGATCCGGGCCTGCACCCCGCCGCTGGAACCGCCGACGAGGACGGCCCGCTCGATGCCGAGGTGGTCGAGGAAGGCGACGAGGTCGTCGGCGAAGTCCTCGGGGAGGTACCCGTCCGCCGGCTTGTCCGCGTCGCCGTGGCCGCGCTGGGTCGGCGCGTAGGCGTGCAGGGCGGACGGCATGGCCCGCAGCATCGGCTCGAAGGTCCACCAGGAGTCGGCGTAGCCGTGGACGAGGACGAGCGGCGGCCCGCTCCCGGGCCGGCCCGCCTCCGCGTACGGGAGCGTCGGGCGCCCGTCGCCGAGGACGGCGCGGTGCACGGCGACGGCGGCCATCGGCACCCTCCTCGGCGCTCGCTCTCCCGGACCGCGGCCCTCCCGCGCCACCGGAATGCGCGGACCGCGTCCCTTCCCAGCGTAGGGAGGCGATTCCGGCGACTCAACAGGAACGCCTCCGCGTCGGGCGGTCGGCCGTTCCGGTGAATTCCGCGCGGTCCGGCCCTGCGTGTTCGCGTGGCCGCGAGGACGCGCGTGCGCGACCATACGGACGCGCCGTCGTGAGAATCCCGGCCGGCGGCGGGAAAGAGCGAGCACACAGGAAGAAGGCCGTACGTGACCGGCAGCGAGAGCGAGAACCCGGCAATTTCCTCCCCCACCCCGAAGGACACCCGGCCCCGGACCAATCGGGACTGGTGGCCGAATCAGCTGGACCTCTCCGTACTCCATCGGAACGATCCGCAGGCCGACCCCCTCGACCAGGATTTCGACTACGCGAAGGAGTTCGCGGGCCTCGACGTCGAGGCGCTGAAGCGGGACGTCATCGCCCTGATGACGGATTCCCAGGAATGGTGGCCCGCCGACTACGGTCATTACGGTCCGTTCTTCATCCGGATGAGCTGGCACGCGGCAGGCACGTACCGCATCGCCGACGGCCGGGGCGGCGGCGGAAGCGGCGCACAGCGATTCGCGCCGCTGAACAGCTGGCCGGACAACGCGAGCCTGGACAAGGCGCGCCGTCTTCTCTGGCCGGTCAAGCAGAAGTACGGACAGAAGATCTCCTGGGCCGATCTCCTGGTTTTCGCCGGTAACTGCGCGATGGATTCCATGGGGTTCAGGACCTTCGGTTTCGGATTCGGCCGCGAGGACATCTGGGAGCCGGAGGAGATCTTCTGGGGACCGGAGGACACCTGGCTCGGCGACGAGCGCTACGCCGGCGACCGGGAGCTGAAGGGGCCGCTCGGCGCGGTCCAGATGGGCCTCATCTACGTCAACCCGGAGGGTCCGAACGGGAACCCGGACCCGCTGGCCGCGGCCCGCGACATCCGGGAGACCTTCGGCCGGATGGCGATGAACGACGAGGAGACGGTCGCGCTCATCGTCGGCGGCCACACCTTCGGCAAGTGCCACGGGGCGGTGAGCCCCGAGTTCATCGGTCCGGAGCCGGAGGCGGCGCCGATCGAGCAGATGGGCCTCGGCTGGAAGAACTCGTCCGGCACCGGCGTCGGCGGCGACGCCCTCACCAGCGGTCTGGAGGGCGCCTGGACCAACCGCCCGACCCAGTGGGACAACGGCTACCTCGACAACCTCTTCCGGTACGAGTGGGAGCTGACCACCAGCCCCGCCGGCGCGCAGCAGTGGAAGCCCACCGACCCGGCGGCCCAGGACACCGTCCCGGACGCGCACGACGCGTCGAAGCGGCACGCGCCGATGATGCTGACGACCGACCTGTCGCTGCGGATGGACCCGGTGTACGAGCCGATCGCCCGCCGCTTCCACGAGAACCCGGAGCAGCTCGCGGAGGCGTACGCCAAGGCCTGGTACAAGCTGCTGCACCGCGACATGGGGCCGCTGTCGCGGTACCTCGGCCCGTGGATCCCGGAGCCGCAGCTGTGGCAGGACCCGGTGCCGCCGGTCGACCACGGGCTGGTCTCGGACGAGGACATCGCCGCGCTCAAGGAGCGGATCCTCTCCTCGGGGCTGACCGTGCCCCAGCTGGTCACCACCGCCTGGGCGTCGGCGGCGAGCTTCCGCGGCACCGACAAGCGCGGCGGCGCCAACGGGGCGCGGATCCGGCTCGCGCCGCAGAAGGACTGGGCGGTCAACGACCTGCCGGAGGTGGCCGAGACGCTCCGCACCCTGGAGACGATCCAGCAGGAGTTCGCCGCCGGCCGGAGCGACGACACCCGGATCTCGCTGGCCGACCTGATCGTGCTGGGCGGCTGCGCGGCGGTCGAACGGGCCGCGAAGGAGGCCGGCCACCCGGTGACGGTGCCGTTCGCCCCCGGGCGGACGGACGCCTCCCAGGAGCAGACCGACGTGGAGTCGTTCGCGGTCCTCGAACCGCGCGCCGACGGCTTCCGCAACTACCTGCGGCCCGGCGAGAAGCTGTCGCCGGAGACGCTGCTGCTCGACCGGGCCGGCATGCTGACGCTGACGGCGCCGGAGATGACGGCGCTGATCGGCGGCATGCGGGCGCTGGACACCGGGCACGGCGGGGTGCGCCACGGCGTGTTCACCGACCGTCCGGGCAGCCTGACCACCGACTTCTTCGTCAATGTGCTGGACATGGGGACGGAATGGAAGGTCTCGGAGTCCGACGAGAACGTCTACGAGGGCCGGGACCGGGCCACCGGCGAACTGAAGTGGACGGGCACCGCCGTGGACCTGGTCTTCGGCTCCCACGCCCAGCTGCGGGCCCTGTCGGAGGTGTACGCGTCGCGGGACGCGGGCGCGAAGTTCGTCCGTGACTTCGTCGCCGCCTGGACGAAGGTGATGCAGCTGGACCGCTTCGACCTGCGCTGAGGCACCCCGCCGGCGCCGGGTCCGCCCCGGACACGGGCCGGGGGGGGGGGCGGGGGGGGGGGGGGGGGGGGGGGGCGGGGGGCGGGGGGGGGGGGGGGGGTGGTGTGGGGGGGGGGGGGGGTGGGGGTGGTGGTGTTTTGTGG
>NZ_JBHYKM010000033.1:36031-62214 GCF_042741435.1 Streptomyces sp. NPDC058955
CTCGATCCCGTGGGGGGCGCCCCCGCGCGCCGCGGGCGCCCCCCCGCGGCGGGGGGCGCGGCCCGGGGGGGGCGCGGGGGGGGCGCGCGGGGCGCCGGAGTCCTGCGGGGCGTCAGATGTGGATGACGTCGGGTGTCGGTGACGTCAGGTGGAGATGGCGGGGAGCAGCCCGGTGACCGGCGCCGCCTGGTCGGTGAGCTGGTGGAGCTGGTGGAGTTCGTGGATCCGGCTCAGTCCGCCGAGCTGCTCGCCGACGCCGGGGTAGTCGGCGCGGGCCTCCTCCGTCATGCCGGTGGTGGCGAGGTTGTCGAGTTCGGCGATCGGGCTGATCGGCGGTCCGAGCGGGCTCGCGGGGGCGGCGACGGCCTGGGTGGCGGCACCACCGAGGCAGGAGAACGCGGCGGCGACGGCGAGGACCGAGGAGATGCGTCGAGGTGAGGTCACACCCTCACAACGGAACGTTCCGCCGGGGGACACGCGGCGGGCCCCGGCGTCCTCCGAACGGGCCACCGCTCCCCCGGCCGCCGGACCGGCCCACGGGCCGGTGACCGCGCTGTAGGCTGGCCGCCCGAACCGAGGCCGACCCGCGTGCGGAGGGCAGTTGAGCGAGCTCGTGCGCGGCACCCCCGGACTCGTCCGGGCGGTCAACGACCGCGCCGCCCTCCATCTGCTGCTCCGCCAGGGGCCGCTCACCCGCCCGGAGATCAGCCGGCTCACCGGCCTGTCCAAGCCCACCGCCTCCCAGGTCCTCGCGCGCCTCGAAGGCGCCGGTCTGGTGGTCGGCAACGGGCTGCGCACCGGGCTGCCGGGCCGGGTCCCGGAGACGTACCGGGTCAATCCGGCGGCGGCCTACGCGACGGCCGTGGACGTGACGCCCGAGTGGATCGCGGTCCGGGCCGCGGACATCACCGGCGCGGTGCTCGGCGAGAGCGAGGCGCCCGCGCCGGCCGGGGGCGGCCGGGAGGCGCTGGTGACGGCGCTGCGCGCGGCGCTCGCCCGGGTGCCGACGCCGGAGCCGCCGCGGCGGGTGGTGGTCGGCGTGCAGGGCGCGGTGGACCCGACGACCGGCCGGCTCGCCCACGCCAGCGAGGAGGACATGGCGGCGTGGTTCTTCCCGGACGTGGAGCGGACGCTCGGCGAGGAGCTGGGGGTGCCCGTCCGGATCGAGAACGACGTCAACCTCGCGGCCGTCGCCGAGCGGGCGCACGCGGCGGCCGGCTGCGCGGACTTCGTCCTGCTGTGGGCGGACGAGGGCCTGGGCGCGGCGCTCGTCCTCGACGGGCGGCTGCACCGCGGCCACTTCGGCGGCGCGGGCGAGGTCGGCTATCTGCCGCTGCCCGGCGCGCCGACCGCCCGCGAGGCCGGCGACCCCTACGGCCGCCACGGGTACCAGGAGCTGGCGGGCGGGGACGCCGTACGGGACCTGCTGCGCGCGCACGGGGTGCCGGGCGCGGACTTCGCGGAGACGGTCGCGGAGGCGGTGCGCCGGGGCGGGTACGGGGGCGACACGGGTGCGGCGCGTGCCGCGGGTGCGGCGGGGGAGGACGCTCCTGCCGTGGGCGAGGCTCCTCCCGTCGGCGAGGGCGCGGAGGCGGCGCGGGCCGGGCTCGGGCGGGTGGCGGCCCGGCTGGCCGCCGGTCTCGCGTCGATCGTCACCGTCGTGGACCCGGGGCTCGTCGTCCTCGCGGGCCGGCTCTGCGCGGCGGGCGGCGAGCCGCTGCGCGCGCTGGTCGAGCGCGAGCTGCGGGTCCTCGCCCACTCCAGGGCCCGGATCCGGCTGTCGGCGGTGCCCGGGAACCCGGTGCTGGCCGGCGCGCTCGACCTGGCGCTGACGGCCGTCCGCGAGGAGGTCTTCGGCGGGCCGCCGCCGGTCGGCGGCGGCCCCGTCCTCTGACGCCGGCTCAGCGGCGGGGGAACCAGCCCCTGCGCTCGGGCGCGGGGGCGGGCGCCTGCCAGGGGCTCGCGGGGACGGCCCCGGGGAAGAGCGGGCCGGTGCGCGGCTGGACGCGCTCCAGCCGGGCGGTCCACGGCCCGTCCGCGTACTCGAACTGGACGACGAGCGGGCCCTCGGGCAGCGGCGCCCGCTCGCGGCGGGGGCCGATCTCGCTGATCAGATAGTCGTCGTCCGGGAGCACGGTGGGGTCCTCGTGCCCGGCCAGTTCGAAGACGTTGACGATGATGTTGCTGTCGCCCCGGTAGTGGATCGCCAGGTCGGCGACGCCGGCGGTGTGCAGCAGCACGTCCGGGCCCCGGAACGCGACCTCCTGCTCGGTCAGCCGCGGGGCCGAGGCGAGCGGCGCGACCTCGAACCGCCATGGGCCCTCGGCCTCCAGCCGGAGCCGCAGGGGGCCGCTCGTGGGGACGGTGGCGAGCACCCGGCCGAAGAAGTGGTCCTCGGTGCTGCTGATCAGGTTGTCCGTGTCCTTGTTGCGCTTGTCGAGGACGTCCAGGCACGTGTAGCCGGCGTTCGGGACCTCCAGCTGGACGACGACTGGGCCGGGCGGCAGCCCTTCCACGGTGATCACGTCGTTGTCGCGCCCGGTCTCGACGTACGGGGCGAACACCGGCCCGTACGCCCACACGTCGTCCTGCGCGGGCGCCACAGGGCCGACGGGCGGGGCCGGGGTGGGGACGGCGCCGTACGCCGGGGCCGTCGGGTACTGCCCGGGTACGGGAGCGGGGGCGGGTACGGGGCCGGGGGCGGGTACGGCTCCGGGCGCTGCGTACGCGGCGGGCGCGGGCGCGACCGGCGGGGGCGCGACCGGCGGGGGCGCGAAGCCCGGGGCCGGGGCCGGGGCGGGAACGCCGGGACCGAAGCCGGCCGGCCCGGGCGGCGGCGCGAAGGGGGGCGCAGGGACCGGGGCGGGCGCCGGAGCGGGGGCGGGCGCGGGGGCGGGCGCCGGGGCCGCGAAGGCCGGTGGGGGTGTGTGCGGGGCGGGAGCGGGGGCTGGGGCGGGGTGCGGGTCCGTGCCGGCGACGTGGACGCCGTGGTCGGTGGCCAGGCCCTCCAGGCCGTTGGCCCAGCCCTGGCCGACGGCCCGGAACTTCCAGCCGCCGGCCCGCCGGTAGAGCTCGGCGAGCACCATCGCGGTCTCCCCGGCCGCGTCCGTCACGTCGTAGCGGGCGACCGGGGTGCCGTCGGGGGCGAAGGCCTCCACCGAGAGCCCGGGCACGTCCCGGAGGGCGCCCCGGTCCGTGGAGCCGACGACGAGCACGCGGTCGACGTCTGGTTCGAGCGCCGGCAGCCCGACCTCCAGCCAGTCGCCGCCGTCCTCGGCCCGGGCGAACCGCACGACGCCGTTCGGGTGCGCGGGCTGGCCGTGGAAGACCACGTCGGCGTCGCCCCGGACGAGCCCCCGCCCGGTGAGCAGGAGCGCCATCGCGTCCATGCCCCGGCCGCGTACGGCGATCCGCAGCGGCACCGAGGGCACGAAGCCGTTGTCCCCCTTGATCAGCGTCGTCATCGCGCTCCGACCCTTCCCCTCATGTCCCCACCCGGTCGATCGAGGAAGATCCTCCGCGACGGGCGCCCCCGGGACAAGGGCCCGGCCCGCGCGTGAGTGGTCCGCCCGGCTCTGGGCACTCGCGGGATGAGACGCCGGTACCGTCCGGCCGCGCGAGGAGGTGACGACGTGGTCCGCGACACCATCCTGGTCCAGGCGCCGCTGAAGCGGGTGTACGACCAGTGGACGCAGTTCGAGGAGTTCCCGCGCTTCATGCACGGCGTGGTGGCGGTGAAGCAGACCGACGCACGGCACCTGCACTGGCGGACGAGCATCGCCGGGGTCCGCCGGGAGTTCGACACCGAGATCGTCGACCAGTCGCCGGACGAGCGGATCGCCTGGCGCACCGTGGGCGGCGAGGTGCACCAGCGGGGCGTCGTGACCTTCGAGCCGGTCGGCGCCACGCACACGCGCGTGCGGCTGGTGATGGAGCTGGAGCCCGAGGGGGCGGCCGTGAAGGCGGCCTCGGCGCTGGGCGTGGTGTCCAGCCGGGTCTCCGGCGACCTCCGCCGGTTCAAGGACTTCGTCGAGGACCGGCACGGGGCGACCGGCGGCTGGCGCGGCCGGCTCCGGCCCGCCGGCGCGGCGCGCTCCCCCGGCGCGGAGCCCGGTCCCGTACCGCCTCCCCCGCCTCCCCCTCCGTCCGATCCCCCCGGCTTCCCGTCCGGGCGGCAGCCGATGCCGCCCCGCTGAACCCCGGCGCCGGACACCGGTCCGTCGTCGCCCCCTCGACATCCGACATCCGAAAGGCCCTGGTCATGGTCCCGATCCTGCTCGTCCTCCTGTTGATCCTGGTGCTCTTCGGCACCGGCTTCGCCGTCGAGGCCCTCTGGTACATCGCCCTGGCGGTGCTGGTCCTGTGGGTGCTCGGCTTCCTGTTCCACGGCTCGGGTTCGCGGTGGTACCGCTGGTGATCCGCGCCTTCCCGCGACCCCGGGAGCTCGTCGCCCCTCAGCGGGCGGCGGGCTCCCGGGCCGTCTCCGCCCCCTCCCCCATTTAGTTTGATTTTCAACCACTAATCGGGGGATGATGATCCCGCGACCCGCGGCACGCGCGGGGCGAGGCGAAGGCGAAGGAGCGGACAGTGAGCGACGCCGTGGCGGCACCGGCCGGGCAGCGGATCTTCCTCGACAAACAGACCCCCGACGCCTTCAAGGCGTACGTCAAGGCCGCCCAGACGGTCCGGGCCGCCGCTGACGCCGCCGGCCTCGACCGCATCCTGGTCGAGCTGGTGAACCTGCGCGTGTCCCAGCTCAACGGCTGCGCCTACTGCCTCGACACCCACACCCGCGCCGCCCTCGCCGCCGGCGAGACCCCGCGCCGCCTCGGCGTGCTCGCGGCCTGGCGGGACACCGAGGTCTTCACCCCGCGCGAACGGGCCGCCCTCGCCCTCGCCGAGGCCACCACCCACCCGGCCGAGGCCGACGCGCAGGAGCGGGCCTACGCCGAGGCCCGCGAGGTCCTGGACGACGCCGCGCTCTCCGCCGTGATCTGGGTGGCCATCACCATCAACGCCTTCAACCGGGTGTCGATCCTCAGCAAGCACCCCGTGCGCGAGAGCTGACGCCCGGTCCGGCCGTCCGCGGCACCTCCCCGTCGAACGCGCGATCGGTCCCGGACGGCGCGGACAGGTAAAGTCTCCGGGTCGCCCGAGCCGCCGAGCCGCCGCCCGGGGCTCTCCCCCCCCCTCGTACGACAGGTCCCCTCTCCTTGCCTTCCGCCGTCGCCCCCGCTTCCGCCCCGACCCCGCCCGTCTCCCGGTTCCGTGCCCCGAAGTCCGACTGGATGCGCGATCCGCGGGTGTGGCGGACCGAGGTGCTCGCGGGGCTCGTCGTCGCGCTGGCGCTGATCCCGGAGGCCATCGCCTTCTCGGTGATCGCCGGGGTCGATCCGGCGATGGGGCTCTTCGCCTCGTTCACGATGGCGGTCACGACGGCGATCGTGGGCGGGCGGCGGGCGATGGTCTCGGCGGCGACCGGGGCCGTGGCGCTCGTCATCGCGCCGGTCAACCGGGAGCACGGCGTCCAGTTCCTGATCGCCACGGTCATCCTCGCCGGCCTCTTCCAGATCGTGCTGGGGCTCGTCGGGGTGGCGAAGCTGATGCGGTTCGTCCCGCGTCCGGTGCTGGTCGGCTCGGTGAACTCGCTCGCCGCCCTGGTCTTCCTGGCCCAGCTCCCCGAGACCCGGAACGTGCCCCTGGCGGTGTACGGGCTGATCGCCGCCGGCATCGTGCTGCTCGTCCTCTTCCCGAAGGTGACGACACTGATACCCGCCCCGCTCGTCACGATCACCGTCCTCACCCTGGTGACGGTGGCCGCCGGGATCGCGGTGCCGACCGTCGGCGACCGGGGCGCGCTGCCGTCGGCGCTCCCCGTCCCCGGCCTGCCCGACGTGCCGTTCACCGCCGGCACGCTGGCGACGATCGCCCCGTACGCCCTCGCCGTCGCCCTCGTCGGCCTGGTGGAGTCGCTGCTGACGGCGAAGATCGTCGACGACCTCACGGACACCCCGTCGAACAAGACCAGGGAGTCGGTCGGGCAGGGCATCGCGAACGTCGTCACGGGCCTCTTCGGCGGCATGGGCGGCTGCGCCGTCATCGGCCAGACGATGATGAACGTGAAGGTGGCCGGCGCCAGGACCCGGGTCTCCACCTTCCTCGCCGGCGTGTTCCTGATGGCCCTGTGCGTGGTGCTCGGGCCGGTGGTCTCGAAGATCCCGATGGCCGCGCTGGTGGCGGTCATGGTGATCGTGTCGGTCGCGGCCTTCGACTGGGAGTCGGTCGCCCCGCGCACCCTGCGGCGCACCCCCGTCGGGGAGACCGTCGTCATGCTGGTCACGCTGGGCTGCGTCCTGGTCTCCCACAACCTCGCGCTCGGCGTCGTCGTCGGCTCGGTCACCGCCACCGTCGTCTTCGCCCGGCGGGTCGCCCGCCGCACCACCGTCACCGCGGTCACCGACCCCGACGGGACGACCGCCGTCTACCGGGTCTCGGGCGAGCTGTTCTTCGGCTCCGCCGAGGCGTTCACCGACCGTTTCGACCCCGCCGGCGACCCGGACCGGATCGTGCTCGACCTGTCCGCCGCACGGGTCTCGGACGCGTCGGCCGTCGCCGCGCTGGACGCCGTCGAGGCGGCGTACGCCCGGCGCGGCAAGACCGTCGAGATCACCGGCCTCGACCCGGCCGGCGCGGCCCTCCGCGCCGGCACCGCCACGCTCTAGAACCGCCCGATCCCGTCCCGCGCAAGGGGTTCGGTTTTCCGAACCCCCGGTTCGGGGGCGGGCACCATCGCCTGGTCAGGGCCCGTCCGCCGAGGATGAGGGCATGATCGAGACGGCGAAGGACATCGGGACGGAAGCGGCCGCGCGGGCGGAGGACCTGCGCCGCGTGTACGGGCGGGGCGGCGCGGCCGTACGGGCGCTGAACGGGGTGTCGGTGACCCTCGCGCCCGGCACGTTCACGGCGGTGATGGGGCCCTCGGGCTCCGGCAAGACCACCCTGCTGCACTGCCTCGCCGGCATGGACCGGCCCACCGGCGGCTCCGTCTGGTGGGGCGGTACGGAGATCTCCCGGCTGCCCGAACGGCGGCTGGCGGAACTGCGGCGCAGCCGGGTCGGTTTCGTCTTCCAGGCGTTCAACCTGATGCCGGCGATGACCGTCGCCCAGAACGTCGAGCTGCCCGGCCGGCTGGCCGGCGCACGCCCCGACCGGGGCCGGGTCCTGGACGCGCTCGCCCGGGTCGGGCTCGCCGGGCGCGAGCGGCACCGGCCCGGGCAGCTGTCGGGCGGGCAGCAGCAGCGGGTGGCCATCGCCCGCGCGCTGGTCTCCCGCCCGCGGGTCCTCTTCGCCGACGAACCGACCGGCGCGCTCGACCGGGCCACCGGCCACGAGATCCTCGCCCTGCTGCGCGCCGGCGTGGACCGGGAGGGGCAGACCTGCGTGATGGTGACCCATGACCCGGTGGCCGCCGGGTACGCGGACCGGGTGCTGCTGCTCGCCGACGGGGTCCTGGTGGACGCGCTCGACCGGCCGTCCGCCGCCCGGGTCGCCGAACGCCTGAGCCGGCTGGGCGGGTGAGCCCGATGGTCACGCTCGCCCTCGCGCCGCTCCGCCGGCGCCCGGCCACCTTCGCCGGCCTGGCCGTCGCCCTCTTCCTGGCCATCGCCACCCTGACGATGTTCGGCCTGCTCTTCGCCGCGGGTCTCGCGGCCGGCGAGGAGGCGCGGCGGGCGGTCGCCGGGCCCGGACCGATGGTGATCGCCGGCGCGTTCGGGGAGATCGCCGTCCTGGTCGCGTTCTTCGTCGTGGTCAACGCGCTCGGCTTCGCCCTTCGGCAGCAGCACCGCGAACTCGCCCTGCTCCGCACCGTCGCGGCCACCCCGCGCCAGACGCGCCGGCTGGTCCGCGGCCAGGTCGTCGCGACGACGCTGCTGGTGACCGCGCCGGCCTGCGCCGCCGGTGCCGCGGCCGCGCGCCGCTTCCTCGCCGAGCTGCAGCGGCGCGGCATGGCCGCCCCCGGTCTGACCGTGCCGGACACCGTCCTGCCGATGCTGATCGCCCTGGCGGCCGCCCTCGCCGTCGGCCTGGCCGCCACGGCCGTCGCCGCCCGGCGGATCTCCCGGATCGCGCCCGTCGCCGCCCTCACCGCCAGCACGACCGAGCACGCGCGGACCGGGGCGCCGCGGCTGCTCGCCGGCGTCGGCGCGCTGGCCGGCGGCGGCCTGCTGCTGCGGCTGGCGGCCACCCGGCCGATGGAGCAGGCGGACAAGGCGGGGCAGGCGGCGCTGCTCGGTTCGCTGGTGCTGCTGGTCGCCGTCGCCCTGCTCGGCCCGCTCGCGGCGCGCCTCCTGGCGGCCGCGGCGGGCGCGCCGGTCCGGCTCCTGGCGCCCCGGGCGGGGTGGCTGGCCGACGCCAACCTGCGCGGGTACGCGCGGCGGCTCTCGTCCGCCGTGGTGCCGGTCGCGCTCCTCGTGGGCCTGTCGGGCACCATGTCGATCATGACGAGCACCGCGGGGAACGCGCCGGGCATGACGACGTCCGGCGTCACCTCGGCCACGGACGTGTGGCTGCGCCAGAGCGAACTGGCGCTGCTGGTCTGCTTCGCGACCGTCTCCACGGTCAACACCCTGGTCGCCGTGACCGCCGGGCGGCGCCGCGAGTTCGCGCTGCTGCGGCTGGTCGGCGCGACCTCGTCGCAACTGCTGCGCATGCTGACCGTGGAGGCCGTGCTGACGACGGTGGTGGGCGTGCTGCTCGGCGCCACCGTCGCGGGAGCCGCGTCGGCCGCGTTCAGCACGGCCGTGACCGGCTCGGCCGTCCCGACCGTCCCCCTGGCCACCTGCGGCTGGATCGTGGCGGGCGCCGCGGCGCTGACCGTCCCGGTCATCCTGGTCACGGGGATACGGGCGGTCCGTGGCCCGGCGACGGAACGGGTGGGTGACGGCGGTGACGGTGACTGAGCCGGGAGACGCCGACGACGCCCCGGACGGCGGGCCCGCTCCCGGGGGCGGCCACCGCCCCCAGGACGGCTCCCGCCCTGGGGGTCGCTCCGATCCCGAGGGCGACTCCCGCCCTGGGGGCCGCTCCGGTCCTTGGGACGGCTCCGGTCCCGAGGGCGGCTCCCGTCCTGGAGGCGGTTCCTGTCCCGGGGGCGACTCCCGCCCTGGGGACGGTTCCCGACCCGAGGGCGGCTCCCGCCCTGGGGACGGCTGTGGTCCCGGGGGCTGCTCCGGTCTCGGGGGCGGTTCCCGTCCCGGGGGCGGTTCGCGACCCGAGGGCGACTCCCGACCTGGGGACGGTTCCCGACCTGGGGACGGTTCCCGACCCGGGGGCGACTCCGGTCCCGGGGACGGTTCCCGACCCGGGGGCGACTCCCGACCCGGGGACGGCTCACGCCCCCAGGGCGACTCCCGCGCTGGAAGCGACTCCCAACCCGAGGGCGACTCCGGTCCCGGAAGCGGCTCCCGTCCCGAGGGCGGCTCCCGGTCTCCGGGCCGCGGGTGGTTCTCCGTCGGCGGTGGCGAGTGGCTCTTCGCCGTCGTCGGGCTGCCGCTCGGGCTGCTCTGCGGCGGTTACGCGATCGCCGTCCTGTACGCGGGAGTGCTGCTGTCGCTGACGGTGCTGGGCCTGCCCTTCGTGGTCGCCGCGCTCATGGGTACGCGGGGGCTCGGCGCGCCGCACCGGCGGCTCGTCGGCCGGCTGCTCGGGGAGCGGATCGAGGCGCCGGCGCCGCTCCCCCGCGCCACGGGGCCGGTCGCGCGCGGCCGTGCCGTGCTGACCGACCCGGTCGGCTGGCGGACCCT
Organism: Streptomyces sp. NPDC058955; assembly: GCF_042741435.1. Taxonomy (NCBI): domain Bacteria; kingdom Bacillati; phylum Actinomycetota; class Actinomycetes; order Kitasatosporales; family Streptomycetaceae; genus Streptomyces; species Streptomyces sp. NPDC058955. The sequence continues at coordinate 45,835 of NZ_JBHYKM010000033.1, forward strand.
GCTCTACCTGGTGCTGCGGCTGCCGCTCGGCGTGCTGGGGTTCGCCGCCGCTGTGGCGCTCCCGCTCGGCTGCGGCTGGCTGATCGGCTTCCCGCTGTGGGTACGGCTCCTGGAGCCGGAGCCGCGGGCGTTCGACTGGGCCGACGCCGTCTCCGTACCGCTGGGTCTCGTGCTGCTTGCCGCGGTACCCGCCGCGATCAGGGCGCTGAGCGCGGCGAACCGGCGGCTCGCGGCCCTGTTGCTCGGTCCCGCGCCGGCGCAGCAGCGGGTCCGGCGGCTGGAGGCGGCCCGGGCCGCGCTGCTCGCGGAGAACGCCGACCGGCTGCACCGCCTGGAGCGCGACCTGCACGACGGGACCCAGGCCCGGCTGGTCGCCCTGGCCATCACCCTCTCGCTCGCCGACGACGCGCTGGCGCCCGCCGCGGGCCCGGACCTGGAGCGGACGCGCGGCCTGGTGAAGCGCGCCCGCGGCCAGACCGACGACACCATCGCCGAACTGCGGCTGCTCACCCGGGGGATCCGGCCGGTCGCGCTGGACGGCGGCCTCGCGCAGGCGCTGCCCGGCCTGGCCGCCACCTCGCCCGTGCCGGTCGCCCTCCGCCTCGACCTGCGGGAACGGCCGGACCCGGCGGTCGAGCGGGCGGTCTACTTCTGCGCCGCCGAACTCCTCACCAACGTGGCCCGGCACAGCGGCGCGCGCACGGCGGAGCTGGCGGCGTCCGCCGTCGGGGGACGGGTCCGGCTGACCCTCCGCGACGACGGGCGCGGCGGCGCGGCGCCCGGCGCCGGCACGGGTCTGACCGGTCTGGCCGAGCGGCTGGCGGCGGTGGACGGCGTCCTGACCGTCGACAGCCCGCCCGGCGGGCCGACCACGGTCACGGCCGAACTCCCGTCGTCGCTGTGAGCGGTGCCCGCCCTCAGCCGGCGCTCTCCGCGAGGTACGTGAGGACGGCCTTCACGCGCCGGTTGTCGGTGTCGCTCGCCCGCAGGCCGAACTTCACGAAGACGGCGGCGACATGCTTCTCCACCGCCCGCTCGGACACCACCAGCGACGCGGCGATGGAGCGGTTGGAACGGCCCTGGGCCATCAGCTCCAGCACCTCGCGCTCACGCGCCGTGAGCGAGTCCACGGGCCCGCGCCGCCCGCCGCGCATCAGCCCGGTGACCACCTCGGGGTCGAGCGCCGTGCCCCCGCTCGCGACGCGGTGCAGCGCCTCGACGAACTCGTCGGTGCGGGCGACGCGTTCCTTCAGCAGGTAGCCGACGCCCGCCGCCCCGTCGGCCAGCAGCCGGGCGGCCCAGACGGTCTCGATGTGCTGGGAGAAGACCAGGATGCCGACGTCGGGGGTCCGCGCCCGGATCTCGACGGCGGCGCGGATGCCCTCGTCGGTGTGGGTGGGCGGCATCCGGATGTCCACCACGGCCACGTCGGGCCGGTGTGCGTCGACGGCGGCGACGAGTTCGGGCGCCGTGCCGGCGGTGGCGACCACCCGGCAGCCGCGGGCGCCGAGCAACTCGACCATGCCGTCGCGCAGGACGACGGAGTCCTCGGCCAGGACGACGCTGAGCTGTCTGTCGATCACCGGCCCCATTATCGGGGAAGCGAACGGTCGGCCACCCGCCGCAGGTGCCCGGCGAAGACCTCGGCGGCGTCCGGGGTGAGGGTGCGCAGGGCGACCAGGGCGGTGATGACGACGTCGCAGAGCTCCGCCTCGACGTCGCCCCAGCCGTGGCTGGTCCCCTTCCGCGGATTCTGCCCGGTGGCGCCGATCACCGCCTGCGCCGCCTCCCCGACCTCCTCGGACAGCTTGAGCACGCGCAGCAGGATCTCCTGCCCGGGCGGCAGCTCCTGATGGGCCGTGAGCCAGTCGTGGAGGCGGGTGATGGTGTCCCACGTGTCATCGGTCATGGCGACACCCTGCCACCCCTCGCCTCGCGGGCGCCTTCCTCACGGAACACGCCCTGGGCGTCGAAGACCGGCCGCGGACTACGCCTCGGCGTCCTGCGGGTACCAGCGGAGTTCGACCGTGTTGCCGTCCGGGTCCTTCACGTAGACGGACTGGGCCGAGCCGCGGGCGCCCCAGCGGGGGACGGGGCCCTCCAGGACGTCGAACGCGCCGGAGTCGATGACCTCCTGCCAGTCGAGCGGGTCGACGACGAGGCAGATGTGGTCGACGTTGGACTCGCCGCGGGGGCGGGAGAAGAGGTCGATGACGGTGCCCTCGTCGATCCGGACGGACGGGAACGGCACCTTGCCGGCCCGCCACTCCTCGACCCGCTCCGGCGCGAGTCCCAGCGGGCCGGTGTAGAAGGCGAGGGCGCGCTCGACGTCGGTGACGTTGAGGACGAGGTGGTCGAAGGCTTTGACGCGCATGCGGTGTCTCCCGTGTTCCGTTCGGTGGTGCCGGTCCGACGGGGTCGGCGACCGCCGCGGCGCCGCGCATCCACGTATCCACGCCTGAACGCATGAACGCTTCCGCGCGTCCTGACCGGCCCGCACCTCCCCCGTGCAGGTAGTGCCTATCACGCCGGACCGCCCGCGCCCCACTCGAATCCGTCACGCCGCCGCGAGGCGGCCGGAGCGGGCACGGTCACCGCATGGCAGCTCCTGGACGCCGACAGCCGGAGGCGCGGTTCGGGACGTACGCGGAGTCGGCGCGGCGTCAGAAGTCGATCGGGTCGCGGACGAGGGGGCAGGTCATGCAGTGGCCGCCGCCGCGTCCGCGGCCCAGCTCCGCGCCCACGATGGTGATGACCTCGATGCCCGCCTTCCGCAGCAGCGTGTTGGTCTGGGTGTTGCGGTCGTAGGTGAAGACCACGCCGGGCTCCAGGGCGACGGCGTTGTTCCCGCTGTCCCACTGCTGCCGTTCGGAGGCGTAGACGTCGCCACCGGTCTCGATGACCCGCAGGCCGGGCAGGCCGAGGGCCTTGGCGACGACGTCCGTGAACGGGGTGTCGCCCTCGTCGGTGATCTCGACGCCGGGCGCGCGGTCGGAGGGGCGCAGCGAGAAGCTGTGCACCGCGTCCACGATCTTCGGGTAGAGCGTGACGACGTCACGGTCGGCGAAGGTGAAGACGGTGTCGAGGTGCATGGCGGAGCGCAGCTTGGGCATGCCCGCGACGACGACGTGCCGGGCGGCGCCGTTCTCGAAGAGGGCGCGGGCGACCTGGGTGATGGCCTGCCGCGAGGTGCGTTCGCTCATGCCCATGAGGACGACGCCGTCGCCGACGGGCATGATGTCGCCGCCCTCGAAGGTGGCCTGGCCCCAGTCCTGTTCGGGGTCGCCCCACCAGACGGTGGCGTCCTTGAAGTCGGGGTGGTGGGTGTAGACGGCCTTCATGAGCAGCGTCTCGCCGTGCCGGGCGGGCCAGTACAGGGGGTTGAGGGTGACGCCGCCGTACAGCCAGCAGGTGGTGTCCCGCGTGTAGAGCGTGTTGGGCAGCGGCGGCATCAGGTACTCGCGCGCTCCGACGCCCTCGCGGGCCAGGGCCGCGTGGCCGGAGCGGATGTCCTGGGGCAGGTCGGCGGTGGAGAGGCCGCCGATCAGGTGGTCGGTGAGTTCGCGCGGGGCGAGCGAGTCGAGGAAGGCGCGGGTGTCGTCGATGAGCCCGAGGCCGACCTCGTTGGCGGTGATCTTGCGGTCGAGGAGCCACGCCCGCGCCTCGGGGAGGGCCATGGTCTCGGTGAGCAGGTTGTGCAGCTCGACGACCTCGACGCCGCGCTGGACGAGCTTGTTGACGAAGTCGGCGTGGTCGCGCTGGGCGTTCTCCACCCACATGACGTCGTCGAAGAGGAGGTCGTCGGAGTTGGTGGGGGTCAGTCGGCGGTGGGCCAGGCCCGGGGAGCAGACGAGGACCTTGCGGAGCCGGCCGACCTCGGAGTGGACGCCGAGGGGAGGGGTGGCCTCGGGGGTGGCGGGGTTCATCGCTGGCCTTTCCTTTCCGGACGGGGCGGTTCGCGGAGCTGCCGCCTTCGGGACCGCTGCTCGCGGTCGCTCACAGTTCGATCCAGCCGGCGGTGAGGGCGATGACGCCGACGACGGCCCCGGCCACGGAGACGGCGCAGACGACCGCCTCGCGGGGGCTGAAGAGGCGCCGGCCCTGCTCCCGGCGGGCCTTGACGAAGAGCAGGGTGGCGGGGGCGTACAGGATCAGGGAGACCAGGACGAACTTCAGCCCGGCCGCGTACAGCAGGAAGGCGGTGTAGAGGGTGGCGACGGCGGCGATGACGAGTTCGCGCCGGGTGCTGTCGCCGGTCACCCGGTTCTGCCGGGGCCGCAGGGCGATCTTGACGGCGAAGGCCGCGGCGAGGAGGAAGGGGATGAGGCTGAGGGCGCTGGTGAGGTCGAGGGCGAAGTTGAAGGCGTCGTCGGAGAAGGCGGTGACGACGAGGACGACCTGGCTCAGCGCGGTGGTCATGAGCAGGGCGGGGGCGGGGACGTCGTTCTTCGTGGCGCGGCCGAGGAAGCGGGGCATGTCGTCGTCCTTGGCGGCGACGAAGAGGACCTCGGCGGCCATCAGGGTCCAGGCGAGGTAGGCGCCGAGGACGGAGACGATGAGGCCGGCGCTGACGAAGACCTTGCCCCAGGTGCCGACGGCGGCCTCCAGGACGCCCGCCATGGAGGGCTGGCGCAGTTCGGCGATCTCGCTCATGGGCAGGATGCCGTACGACACGATGGTGACCGAGGCGAAGACGGCGAAGACGCTGAGGAAGCCCAGGACGGTGGCGCGGCCGACGTCCTCGCGGCGGCGGGCGTGCCGGGAGTAGACACTGGCGCCCTCGACGCCGAGGAAGACGAAGACGGTGGCGAGCATGGTGCCCCGGACCTGGTCGAAGAGGGAGCCCGCGTAGTCGGCGCCGCCGAAGTTGTCCGCGAAGACGGAGGGTTCGAAGCAGAAGACCGCGAGCAGGACGAAGACCAGGATGGGCACGATCTTGGCGACCGTGACGATCCGGTTGATCGCCGCCGCCTCCTTCACGCCGCGCCGGATGAGCAGGAAGAAGCCCCACAGGCCGACCGAGGAGAGGACGATCGCGAGGGCGGTGTCCCCGTCGCCGAGGGCGGGTGCCACGGCGCCGATCGTCGACATGATGAGCACCCAGTAGGTGACGTTGCCGACGCAGGCGCTGGCCCAGTAGCCGAAGGCGGAGAAGAAGCCCAGGTACTCGCCGAAACCCGCCTTGGCGTACGCGTACACGCCTGCGTCCAGGTCGGGGCGGCGCACGGCGAGCGTCTGGAAGACGAAGGCGAGCATGAGCATGCCGGTGCCGGCGACGGCCCAGGCGATGAGCGCGCCCGCGACACCGGTCTCCTGGGCGAAGCGGCGGGGCAGCGAGAACACGCCGGCGCCGACCATGGAACCGACGACCATCGCGGTGAGGGTGAGGAGGCTGAGCTTGACCGCCGGTGGGGCGCCGCCGGGGGCGGCCTCGGCACTGGGTTCCGCTGTGGTCATGGGCATACCTCGCCGGTCCGCTCGCGCCGCGGTTCGGCGCGAAGTGAAGAGCGTCGGGCCGCTCAGACTCTAGTTCCGGACGACCGTTTGCGCCCGTTTTGTCGGATCTTGTACGTGCTCCGCCGGAAGGAGCGCGCATGCCGTCCGGCGGGCGGGGCAGCCGCCGCGTGTACGAGAGTCCATGACGTCACGAAGAGCGGCAGGGGGTCGCCATGACCAAGGCACGCGACATCATGACCCCGGACGTGACCTGCGTCCGGAGCGAGGAGAGCGTGGTCGACGCCGCGCGGAAGATGGTCGAGCTGGATGTCGGCGCGCTGCCGATCTGCGGGCCGGACGAACGCCTGAAGGGCATGCTCACCGACCGCGACATCGTGGTGCGGGTGGTCGCCGAGGGCCGGGACCCGTCCGCGTGCACCGCGGGTGAGCTGGCCCGGGGCGAGCTGGTGTGGGTGGGTGCGGACGACTCCCTGGACCGGGTCCTGGAGCTGATGGCCGACCAGAGGATCCGCCGGATCCCGGTGATCGACGGGCATGTGCTGGTCGGGATCATCGCCCAGGCGGACGTGGCCCGCCGGCTCCCCGACAGCACGGTCGGCGACCTGGTCGCGGACGTCTCCCGCCCGGCCGCCTGAGGACCGCCTGAGGACCGTCCGAGGACCGCCCGGGACGGTCGGAGGAGCACCCGGAACGGTCAGAGGCGGCGCAGCGCTCCCTCCGCGCGCAGGTCGGCGAGGGTCGGGTAGCCGTCGACGGCCATGATCAGGTCGGTCTCCGCGAGGAGCGAGCGCAGCACGTGCACGACGCCGTCCTCGCCGCCGGCCGCCAGCCCGTACGCGTACGGGCGGCCGATGCCGACGGCGGTGGCGCCGAGGGCGAGCGCCTTGACGGCGTCCGCGCCGGTGCGGACGCCCGAGTCGAAGAGGACCGGCAGCCCGTCGGCCGCCTCGACGACGCCGGGGAGGGCGTCGAGGGCGGGCAGTCCGCCGTTGGCCTGCCGGCCGCCGTGGTTGGAGCAGTACACCGCGTCCACCCCGCCGTCCCGGGCGCGGCGCACGTCCTCGGGGTGGCAGAGCCCCTTGAGGATCAGCGGCAGGTCGGTGAGGGAGCGCAGCCACGGCAGGTCGTCCCAGGTGAGGGGGTTGCCGAAGACGCCGACCCATTCGAGGATCGCGGCCCCGGGGTCCTCCTCGGGCGCCTTGGCGAGGCGGGCGCGGAAGACCGGGTCGGAGGTGTAGTTGGCGAGGCAGTGGCCGCGCAACTGCGGGAAGTTGCTCCCGGCGAGGTCGCGGGGGCGCCAGCCGGTGACCCAGGTGTCGAGGGTGACGACGATCCCCCGGAACCCGGCGGCCTCGGCGCGCCGCACCAGGCTCTCGGCGAGGTCCCGGTCGGTGGGGGTGTAGAGCTGGAAGAAGCCGGGGGTGTCGCCGAACTCGGCGGCGACTTCCTCCATCGGGTCCACGCTCAGGGTGGAGGCGACCATGGGGACGCCGGTGCGGCGGGCCGCGCGGGCGGTGGCGAGGTCGCCGTGCCCGTCCTGGGCGCAGAGCCCGATGACGCCGACGGGGGCCAGGAAGAGCGGTGAGGGGAGCCGGAGGCCGAACAGGTCGACGCCCAGGTCCCGTCGGGTGGCCCCGACCATCATCCGGGGCACCAGGCCCCAGCGTTCGAAGGCGGTGACGTTCGCCCGCTGGGTGAACTCGTCGCCGGCCCCGCCCGCCACGTACGACAGCACCGACGGCGGCAGCGCCGCGCTCGCCCGGGCCTCCAGGTCGGCGTAGGTCATGGGATGGGAGGGGAGGACGCCGCCGAGGCCCGCGAGGTAGATCTCGTTCTGGTAGTCGCCGTACCGCCCGCCGAACGCGCCGCTCATCGTGGCCCCGCCCTCTCCCTCGCCGTCCCGGCCCGGGCCCGCCCCGGCCGCCGGTGGCGCCCACGGTGCCAGCCCGCGGGCCGGAGCGCCATGGGCGGGGCGCCGTGCCCGGCATATTCCGGTGCGTCCGGGGGCGGCGCGGTGGTGGAATCGCCGGATGCGCATGGACGACGAGCGGACGACGGTGGTGGACCGAGGGCGGTTCCCGGACGCCGTGACCCCCTGGGACGACGAGGAGTGGCGGCGGGACGTGCTCGGCTGGGCCGGACGGGTCCTGGCCGGCCGCGGTCTGGTGGAGACCGGCGCCCGCGAGGTGCGGGTGCGGCCGTGGTCGGTGCTCGTGCGGTTCCGCACCGGCGACGGCGAGCGGGACGCGGTGTGGCTGAAGGCGGGCGCCCCGTCGAACGCCTTCGAGGCCGGGCTCTCGCGGGCGCTCGCCGACTGGGTGCCGGGGCATGTGATGACCCCGCTGGCGGTGGACGCGGGCCGCGGTGTGTCGCTGCTGCCCGACGGCGGGCCGCTGTTCCGCGGGCTCGTCGACGCGGGCGAGGCCGGCCCGGAGGCGTGGACGACGGCGCTGGAACAGTACGGGGCGATGCAGCGGCGGCTCGTCCCGTACGCCGACCGGCTGGCCGGGCTCGGGGTGCCGCGGGCGCGGACGCGGGACCTGCCGGACGCCTTCGACGCGCTCGTCGCCGACAACCCCTTCTTCGACGCGGACGAGCGCGCCGCGCTGCTGCGCCGGCGGCCGCGGCTGGTCGAGCTGTGCGCCGAGCTCGACGCGTACGGCCTGCCCGACTCGCTCGACCACTGCGACCTGCACGACGGGCAGCTCCTCGCCCCGGCCCCCGGCCGCTTCACCTTCTTCGACTGGGGCGACGCCTCCGTCGGGCACCCCTTCGGCAGCCTCCTGATCCCGGTGCGCGCGGTGCGGGAGCGGTACGGTCCCGAGCACGTGGCCCCGATGGTGGACGCGTATCTGGAGCACTGGACCGGGCTCGGCCCGTCGGCGGCGGAGCTGCGGCGGGCCGCGGGGCTCGCGGTCCGGCTGGCGGCGCTGGGGCGCGCGGGCACCTGGTTCCGGCTCTTCCCTGGGACGCCGCTCGGCAGCAGCCACGACGCGAGCGCGTACTGGGTGCGGGAACTCTTCGCCGCCGAGGACCTGTTGGAGCCGTGACGGTCCCGGCGCCCCGCCCCTACAGGCCGACGTCCCGGGCGCGGAGGTCCTCCTGGGTCTCCCGCCGGACCAGCAGCCGGGCGGCGCCGTCGCGGACGGCGACGACCGGCGGCCGGCCGACGAGGTTGTACGAGGAGGCCATCGACAGGTGGTACGCGCCGGCCACCGGCACCGCCAGCAGGTCGCCCGGGCGCAGGTCGGCCGGCAGGGCGACGTCCTCGGCGAGGAGGTCGCCCGCCTCGCAGTGGCGGCCGGCGACGGTGGTGCGGACGGCGGGGGCGGTGGAGCGGCGGCCGATCAGGCGGGGTGCGTACCGGACCCCGTACAGGGCGGGTCGCGGGTTGTCGCTCATGCCGCCGTCGACGGCGGCGAAGGTCCGGCCGGCGGTCGTCTTGACGGCGAGGACCCGGTAGAGGGCGACGCCGGCGGGTCCGACGACGGCCCGGCCCGGTTCGACGAGCAGCCGGGGCACGGGCAGTCCGGCGGCGGCGCAGCTCTCCGCGAGGGCGGCGCGGAGCCGGCGGGCGAGGGCGGTCGGGTCGAGGACCGGGTCGCCGGGCCGGTAGGCGATGCCGTGGCCGCCGCCGAGGTCGAGCTCCGGCAGGACGACGCCGTGCGCGTCCCGGACCCGGGCCATGAGGCCGACGAGTCGGCGCAGGGCGGTGAGGTAGGGCTTGGCCTCGGTGATCTGGGAGCCGAGGTGGCAGTGCAGGCCGGTGAGTTCGAGCTGCGGCTGGTCGAGGACGCGGGCGACGGCGTGCTGGGCGTGGCCGTCGCGCAGGGAGAGCCCGAACTTCTGGTCGTCCGTGCCGGTGCGGACCTTGGCGTGGCCGCCCGCGCCGATCCCGGGGGTCACCCGGAGCATGACCTTCTGGTGGCCGCGCGGGCCGACGGCGGCGGCGAGCCGGGCGATCTCGGCCGGGCTGTCGATGACGATCCGGCCGACGCCGAGGCGCAGGGCGGTGTCGAGGTCGGCCGGGGACTTGGCGTTGCCGTGGAGGAGGATCCGCTCGGGCGGGAAGCCGGCGGTGACGGCGAGTTCGAGCTCGCCGGCGGAGCAGACGTCGAGGCCCAGCCCCTCCTCGTCGACGAGACGGACGAGGCCGCGGCAGAGGAACGCCTTGGCCGCGTAGTGCACCTCGGCCCCGGGCGCGGGGAAGGCGGCCCGGTAGGTGCGGGCGCGGTCGCGGATCTCGGCCTCGTCGAGGACGTAGACGGGGGTGCCGTGGGCGTCCGCGATGTCGGCCAGCGGCACACCGGCGAGGAGGACCCGGCCGCCGGGCTCCTCGGTGGCGGTGGCGGGCCAGACGGAGAACGCGCGGACGGCGTCGACGGCCTCGTCGCCGGGCAGGTCGGTCACGGTCATGCGTCGGTCCCCCTCACGAACGCGTCGGCGCGGCGGGCGCAGAGCGTCGCCGGCAGGGTCTGCGGGAGGTCCGAGACGGTCTCCCGGGTGGGGGCCGGGGTGTAGGGGGCCGTGAGGACGGGGTCGACGGTCAGGGCGTGGACGCCGAGCGGGCGGGCGAGGGCGCGCAGCGCGGGCTCGGAGAGCGGGATCCACGGCTGGTCGGCGCCGAGGGTGGCCCGGAGCCGTTCGGGGCGGGTGAAGGCGACGGCCGTGCGGGTGCCGACGGGCGTGCGGAAGAGGCGGGTCGAGACGCCGTGGGATCCCGGGCGGACGGGCACGCAGAGGCGTCCGCCCGGGACCGGTTCCAGCGGATCCGGGTCGGCGGACTCCTGGGCGGCGGGTTCCGGCTGGGCGGACTCCGGGGCGACGGGTGCCGGATCGGCGGGCTCCGCGTCGGCGGGCTGCGCGGCCTCGCGTCCCGAGTCGGCGGGCCCGCGGTCCGCGCGGCCTCGGTCCGCCGGGCCTCGGTCGGCGGTGAGCCGGGTGTGGGGCATGAGTGCCTCCTGGGTGCTCGGGTCCCGCCGGCGGTCCGGCGGGGTGCGTCTTCGCAGCCTTGCCCGGCGGGGAGCGGTCCGTCCCCGTTCCTGACGCGGTTCTGACGCCGGATCGGCCGACTCTTGACGCGTTCGTCACGCCGGGTGCCGGGCCCGGGCCGGGCCGTCGCCCGAGGAAGAGGGAGTCCCGCCGTGCCGTCGCATCGCCGCCCGAGGCAGCCGAACCGTTCGTGGGCGGCCCGCAAGCGGCGGGCCGCGCCCAGCCCGCGGCGCCGGGCCGCGGCCGGGGTCGTACGGGCTCCGCTCCGGGCCGGGCGGCCTGCGTGACGGGCCGTCGGTGGGCGTGCCGGGGGCGCGTGTCGCGGCGGGTGTCCCGCCCGGCCCGTCCTGGCACTTCGTGTCTCCCTGCCCTCGTGAGTCCGGGGTCGCCGCCACCCTCCTGCATACCGGCCTGGGGTATGTGACCCCAAGGGGGTAGGGGCCGTCGCGGACGTCGACGGCCGGGGGGCCGGGATGGCACTGCGTGCCTGGTCGGAGGGGACCGGGACGTCGGCTGGACGGAGGGGCCGGGAAGCTGGAAACCTCGGCGTTCGAGGACCCGATCACCGGTCCCGTACGTGCGCCGCCGCGAGGGGAGCGTGGCCCGGGCCCGTGATCGCCGCGTCCTCGAAGGCGCGTCCGCCGCACCCGTACGCGCCGGAACCGCGAGGAGGAGGACCACCGATGACCGCCGCCCGGGAAGAACGGCTCCAGCTCGACGCCGCGAGCGTCGACAACGCGAGGACGACGCTGCTCCAGCTCCTCGCGCGGGCGGGGGTGTACTCCGGCGACGCCGAGGAGCTGATCGGCCTCGTCGAGGCGGGCGCGCTCGCCGTCGCTCACGAGACGCTGGCCGGCACCGGGCGGCAGGCCCCGCCGGGCAGCGGCGAGCCGTACAGCGCGGGGTGGCGGGACGGCTCGCGGGCCGTCACCGAGGGGCTCGCGGGCCTCGCCGACCGGGCCCTGGGCGTGGCCGTCGCGGCGGAGGCCGGGGAGGACCCGGACGCCCGGCCGCGGGTCGGCCGGATGGAGGTCGAGCGGGCCAAGGTGGCGGTCGTGCCCCTGTACCTCACCTTCTCCGAGGAGTCCGACCTCGACCCCGAGGTCACCGAGCAGGTCCTCGCGGCCTCGCTCGCGACGATGGGGGTCCGTCAGCGGGCGGCCTATCCGGGACGGCTGACGGCGTTCGCGGCCGAGCACCGGCCCCATCTGGAGCGGCTGTACGCCACGTACGGGCCGGGCAGCGCGATCGCCATCCACGGCCGCTACACCCTCGTCCACTCCCCCACGAGCCTCGCCGTCCTGGAGCGGCTCGCCGCCCGCCCCGCGGAGCTGCGGGAGGAGTGGGACGCGGCCGAACTGCCGCCGGCCTGGCTCGACGGGCTGACCCGCGCGTGGGACGCGACGGTCTGACCCGGTGGCGCGCCGGCGTGCGCCGGGCGCGGGGTGCGCTCCGTCACAAGGGGCGCGGCGGGGGCGACCCGGTGGCGCGCGGGGCCGGTCGCGCACATAGGGTGGCGGCATGCCCAGAACCTCTCCGGCCCTTGCCCTCGACGCCCTCCTCGAAGGCAACCGTCGCTTCGTCTCGGGCACGCCCGAGCACCCGAACCAGGACGCCGCGCGCCGCACCGAGCTCGCGCCCGGCCAGGACCCGTTCGCCGTCATCCTCGGCTGCTCCGACTCGCGGCTCGCGGCCGAGATCATCTTCGACCGGGGGCTCGGCGACCTCTTCGTCGTCCGCACCGCCGGCCACGTCCTCGGCCCCGAGGTCCTCGGCAGCGTCGAGTACGCGACGAGCATCCTCGGCGCGCGCCTCGTGGTCGTCCTCGGCCACGACTCCTGCGGCGCGGTCGCCGCTGCCCGCGCGGCCGTCGAGGACGGCTTCGCGGCGAGCGGCTTCGTGCGGGACGTGGTGGAGCGGGTGACGCCGAGCATCCTGGCGGCCAGGACCGCCGGTCTGACGGCGGACAGCGACATCATCGACGAGCACATCCGGCACACCGTGGACCTGCTCCTCGACCGCTCCCGGCTGCTGTCCGAGCAGGTCGCGGCCGGCGAGACGGCCGTCGTCGGGCTCGGCTACCGGCTGGACGAGGGCAGCGCCCGCCTGGTCACCACGCGCGGCGTCGTCGTGGAGGAGGGCACCCCGGCGTGACGAACCGCTTCGACTGCTCCGACCCGGCGGCCCGCGCGGCGGGCCTCACCGAGGCCGCGGCCGCGGTGCGCCGCGGCGACCTGGTGGTCCTGCCGACGGACACCGTGTACGGGGTCGGGGCGGACGCCTTCGACCCGAAGGCGGTCGCCTCGCTGCTGGCCGCGAAGGGCCGCGGCCGTCACAAGCCGTCCCCCGTCCTGGTCGACTCGGCCGCCGCGCTCGGCGAACTGACCGACGAACTCCCCGACGCGGCCCGGGCGTTGATCGACGCCTTCTGGCCGGGCGGGCTGACCCTGGTGGTCCGCCACCGCGCCTCCCTGGACTGGGACCTGGGCGAGACCGGCGGCACGGTGGCCGTCCGGATGCCGGACCACCCGCTGACCCTGGAGCTCCTCGCGGCGACGGGCCCGCTGGCGGTCTCCAGCGCCAACCTCACCGACCACCCGTCGCCGCAGGACTGCGACGCCGCCCAGGCGATGCTGGGCGACGCGGTGGCGGTGTACCTCGACGGCGGCCGCACCCCGGGGGCGGTGTCGTCGTCCATCGTGGACCTCAGCGGCGCGACCCCCGTCCTGGTCCGCGACGGCGTCCTGCCGGTGCCCGAACTCCGCGCACTGGTACCGGACCTGATCGTCCCCTGACCCACACCCCTCCCCGGGCCCCGGGCCGACGGAATATCCGTTGCCCGGGTCCGGGGCGCCGACTACCGTCTGCTCCCATCGACGTGTAGCTCAGCAGCAGAGCGCCGGGCTCCGGACCCGGAGGGGGCGGGGGCGGCACCCGCCACGTCGGCTCATGGACACCCACGCTGATCAGCAGCCTTCGACGCCCCGATCCTTCACCGACTACGCCCGGCACCAGCTGGCCCGGACCTTCGCCGCCTCCCTCGACGGGGCGGATCCCGCGACCCGGCAGCGGACCGCGGAGACGGCGCGCGGCTGGCGCGACGTGCTGGCGGGGATCGCCGCCGGAACGCTGCGGATCGGCTCCACCACGCCGGTGGAGGGCCTGCCCGCCTGGGTCACCCCCGAGGTGCTGCACGGCGGCTTCGCGACCGGCGCGGCCCGGGCTGGCGGTCCGCTCCAGGCGTACGAGCGGGAGGCAGCGCGGCGGGCCGGGGTGCCGGCCGACCGGGCGGCGCTCTTCGCGTACCACCTGACCGAGCCGGGGCTCGCCGCCCTGTGGGAGCTGCTCGACTCGGGCCGCTACGAGGTGACGCTGCCGGAGGAGGCGGCGCTGCTGACGGTGGCCTGGCTCGTACGGGCGGGCGAGACGGAGGCGGCGGTCGAACTGACCGGTGTCCTGCGGCCGTTCGCGGACCGGCTGCGTTTCCTGCCGCGCCCGGCGGACCGGCCCGCGCCGGCCGCCGGATCGGTGCACCGCTCGACGGTCGCGCGGGCGCGCGCCGCGCTGGCGGACCGGGCGCCGAAGCGGGCCGTGGAGGAGCAGCGCGAGGCGCTGTCCGTGTGGCGGCCGTTCGCGGACGAACTCCTGGTCCACTGGCTGGAGTTCACGGGGCCGGAGGGCGTGGTGCGGCCGGGCGCGGTGCCGGACGCCGCGTGGCTGGCGCGCGGCCGGGAGCTGTTGGAGCGGTACGAGCGGCTGGCCGTCGCGCACCCGCTGACCCGCCGGCACCGGGACCCGAAGGGCAACGAGGGCATCCTGCGCGGGGCGCTGGCGGAGCTGGCGGCCGGCCGGGGGCTGGACGCGCGGCGGGCCGGGCTGGTGCGGGTGGCGGTCACCGGGATGGTCCGCAGGCGCGGGCTGCCGGGCTCGGCGCGGCACGCGGCGCTGCGGGGGACGCAGGCCGCGCAGGCGGCGCTGCCCGCCCACCACGCGCTGGCGCACGTGGTCGCGGACCGGCTCGCCGGTCTGCCGCAGGATTCGGGGACCGAGGACGCGGCGGCGTTCCTGGTCCCGGTGACGGAGGCCGAGGAGCGGCGCACGGACCTGCCCCGGGGCGCCGCGATCCCCCGGTCGGTGCGGCGGGTGGTGGACAGGACGCGCAGCGCGCCGCTCGGCGACCTGGTGGCGTCCGGGATCGTCCCGTCGGCGGAGGCGATGGCGGGGCTGGTCCCCCAACTGGTCGCCGCCGAACGGTCCGGGGTCTACCGGGACGCGGCCCTGCGTGCGCTGATGGCGGCGAACTACCGCGCCTTCCGCGCTCGCCGTTCGCTGCTGCTGGTGGATCTGGCCCGGCAGGTGCGGCCGGAGGAGCTGCCGTGGGTGCGGGCGGTGGACGCGCACGCGGAGGGCGACGGCACGACCCGGCGCTCGACGGCCGCGGCGGCGCGGCTGCTGGCCGGGACGGCGGTGGAGCACTTCCCCGGCACGCTGCCGCCCAACCCGCTGGTGCGTGAACTCGGCGCGCTGCTCGGCGGGTCGGGGCTGGACGCGCCGCTCGTGGAGGAGCTCGCCGCGGACATCTTCATGGGCAGGTTCAGCGGCAAGTTCCTCGCCGCGACGGGCGTCGCGGCCGAACTCCTGGGCGGCGGTTCGCTGTACGAGCGGTACTACGGCATCGACTACGCGGAGGTGGCGGCCCTGGCCTCGGCCCGGAGCCGGGGGCGGACGGGTGGTGGGGACGGCGCGGCGCTCGACGCGTTCGCGCGGCTGTGTGAGGCGCGGGCGGGCCGGAGGCCGGCGTACGGCTCCGTGGCCGGGAACGGCATGGTGATCGAGCAGGCGCAGATCCTCACCACGCACAATCTGGCGACGCTGGTGGCGCGGGTCGGGGTCGCGCCGGAGTCCGGCTGGGCGGAGGCGGCGCGCCGCTGCTTCGGCACGGTGGTCCGGCTGACGGAGCGGGCGGGGCGGGCCCCGTATCCGCCGGCGGCGCTCAAGGACGCCGCGTACGCCTGGCGGCAGATGGTCTTCCACCTGTCGCTGTGCGGGGAGGCCGAGCGGGCGGAGGTGCTGGCGAGGCTGCCGGGGGAGGCGGCGCGGCGGCCGCTGGTGGCGTCCCGGCTGGCGCCCGCCCTGCTGGGGCTGCGGCATGTCGCCGACGGCGGGCTGTTCGACGCGGAGGGTTCGGCCCGCGCCGGCCGGGCGCGGCGGCTGACGGGGTGGACGGACGCGGGGCACTGGCTGCGGCCCGATCCGTGGAAGTGAGGGCGGGGCGTGCCCCGGGCCCGGTCGGGGCGCCGGGGCACGGCCCTGTGGCCCTGGGGGTTACGGGACCAGGCGGAGGAGGCGGTTCGGGGAGCCGGTGCCGGGGCTGGTGACCTTGTCGGGGGTGGCGCCGTTCACGAGGGCGGTGGCGACCTGGGCCGGGGTGGCGGAGGTGTGGCCCGCGAGGTAGACGGCGGCGGCGCCGGCGACGTGCGGGGTGGCCATGGAGGTGCCGGAGATGGTGTTCGTCGCCGTGTCGCTGGTGTGCCAGCCGGCGGTGATGGAGACGCCCGGGGCGAACAGGTCGAGGACGGCGCCGTAGTTGGACCAGCTCGCCTTGGCGTCGGTGTTGCTCGTGGCGCCGACGGTGATGGCCTCGGTGACCCGGGCGGGCGAGGAATTGCGGGCGTTGACGCCGGAGTTGCCGGCGGCGACGGCGTAGGTGACGCCGTCCGCGATGGAGCGCTTGACCGCGTTGTCGAGGGTGGTGGAGGCGCCGCCGCCGAGCGAGAGGTTGGCGACGGCCGGGGCTCCGGCGGTGTGGTGGGAGGTCACCCAGTCGATGGCGGCGACGACCCCCGCCGGGGTGGCCGACGCCAATGCGTCCACGAAGCCGCCCCCGGCCACCCAAGAGGCCGTTCGCACCCCCCAGCTGGACCCGCCGCT